>NZ_NOLI01000016.1:0-86310 GCF_002245975.1 Nostoc sp. 'Peltigera membranacea cyanobiont' 213
CTCGGGGCCCCCTCTGGGGATTAGGGGCGATGGGGACTGGGAAGAAATTTCTCGATCAAAATCCCCATTACCCCTTATCTCCAGAGGCGGCACCGAGTTCCCTAATCCCCAGTCCCCATTCCCCAGTTCAACAGATAGTACAACTTCTCCAAGTTCAGTAAACTTAATCGCATTGTTGAGGAGATTCATTAAGACTTGGCGCAGACGTGTCATATCGCCGATAATCTGGGTGGGAACTTGCGGATGGATTAGGTAAGCTAGTTCAATGTCTTTTTGGGCAGCTTTAGGGGCTAATAAAGAAATAGCCTGTTCTACACAGGCTCTCAAATCAAAAGGCTGTTCTTCTAATTCCAGCTTTCCCGACTCAATTTTAGAGAAATCTAGGATGTCGTTGATGATGGTGAGCAAAGCATCTCCGCTACTGCGAACTGTTTCCACAAATTCTTGTTGTTGGGGCGTGAGGTCAGTATCCAGCAGTAGATCGGTCATGCCAATAACAGCATTCATTGGAGTCCGAATTTCGTGACTCATCATCGCTAAAAACTCACTTTTTGCCCGATTTGCGGCTTCTGCTTGACGTTTTGCCTGCTCTAAGGCAAAGTTTTTCAAAGTAAGTTCTTCCCGTTGGCGCGTTTCTTGTTCTAGTAAGTAAGCCTGTGCTAAAGCAATACCCAGTTGAGCCGCCACTGCTTCTAGTAATTCGATTTCGTCTTGTGTCCACTGGCGAAAATAGCTGCACTGATGTAAGCCGATCGCACCATTGGGTTCTCCTTGATAGGAGGTGCGGATTGACAGCATAGACTTGATCCCAATTTCTCGGCAGATAGGTTCAACTCCCTGGAGTAAAGGATCGACATAGACATTTGGAGAAGCGATCGCTATTTCTTGTGCCATCATCTGCTCAACATGCGGATTGTTGCTCATAGGAACTTCCAATTTCAACATGGAGCAGTAACCGGGAAGTATATTATACTCTGCTACTAAGGGGATTCGGGGTGTGGGGTCGCTAATGTAAGAATGAATCAGACACCGTTCAACTCCAAATGCTTGTCCAATTTGGGTAGCAGCCGTCTCAAAGATTTTGCTGGCATCAAGACTTTGACGAATTTCCTGAGTAATTTGCTCAAGTAGTAGGGTTCGATGCAATTGCCGTTGCAGTGCTTCTTTTGCTCGTTTGTTTTCGGTAATGTCGTGATTTATGCCAACAGTGGCAACAGTTTCTCCTTGTTCATCCTGTAAAGAGATTATAGTTGTTTCGCAAATTCCCTCACTGCCATCTTTACGAATAAAGTGTATTTCCCCTGACCAGCGTCCTAGCTGGTTGATTGTTTCGAGAATTTTGGTGCTTAATGTTGCGGCTACTTCTGGCTGATGCAAAATACTGATATGTTTAGCCAAAATCTCGACTTTGGTATAACCAAACATGCTTTCGGCAGCAGGATTCCAGTCAATAATATTTCCGGTTAAATCTGTGATAATTACGCCATCATGCATATTTTCAAAAGTGAGGGCTTGCCGACGCAGACTAGCTTCGGCTTGCTTGCGGTGGCTAATATCTGTCTGAATTCCAATAAAGTGGCTTAAATTGCCATTTTCGTCATGGATAGGAGAAATACTCAATTCATTCCAGAACAAATTACCATCTTTTCGATAGTTGCGAAGAATAACTTTGCAACTTGTTCCAGCTTGAATAGATAAGCGTAATTCATTGAGTGCTGATTGCTGGCTATCTGTGCGTTGCAAAAATCGACAGTTTTGCCCAATCACTTCATTAGCACTGTAGCCTGTTATTTGCTCAAAGGCATAGTTGACGTAAATAACTGGATTGCAGGCAAGTCTAGCATCGGCAATAATAATTCCATTACTGGTAGCAGCAAGTGCCCTTTCCCTGAGTCTCAAGGTTTCTTCAACCTGCTTTAAATCAGTAATGTCAAACATAAACCCCCTCAACATCGTAGCAGTTCCTGCTTCCTCAACTACGCTAACAACGTCTCGCAGCCAGACAACTCGCCCATCAGCTGCTAACATCCGGTACTCCAATTCGTAATTCTCGCACCTAGCAGTTGCTTCTCGGCAAAAACCAATGGACTTTTCCTTGTCATCTGGATGCAGATGATCGATCCAAAAGTTTTCTTCGTACCATTCTGCGATCGCATAATTTAACAAGCTTACTGCTTGCGGCCCAACGTAAGTAAATCGCCAAGTTTTCAAGTCTAATTCCCAAGGGATAACCTTGACAGTTTCCAGTAACCGTCGCAGACGGTTTTCGCTACCGCGCAGGTCAATTTCTACTTCTTTCTGTTTAAAAATCCTGTGAGTTAACTCCTGATTTATTGCTGTTATATGCTGGTTACTTGCTTTCATAGTTAGAGCAAAACATATTGACAATATCAGTGTAACAACAAGCAATAAGCCTGCTATCAATACTAGTTGTGTTAACAACCCCGGAGTTTGGATGGAAAGTCTCTGCCAGAGTAGGACTACAGACATTGAGAAGAGAATCCCCAACAACAGAGCTAGTAATTTTCGTTTGTGGAAAAATATCACAGCTTTTAACCAGTCATATCAGTGCTGTTTGACCATTTTTTAACCCTCCAGCACTTTCAGGGTTAGCTTTTACTTTTAAGTAATCTGAAATATCAATGGCAAGGGGGCAATTACGGAAGTTTTTTAATATATAATATTGGTAGAAAAATTTAATAACTTCTGGTTCTACTTAACTAAGTAGCCGAGAATAAATCGAAGTAATTTAAGTAATGTAAAAAATATTGAAATTAGTTTATAGCGAACAGTTTAGTGTTGACTATAAACCCTTAAAATTAGCTTGACAATATGCTCGTTGGTAACATCCAGAATTTTGAAGTGAAGGGTGAATTGCCATCTGGAGTTTTAAGCAATGTCTTTGAAGGGCTACGCCTACACATTAGACCTCTTGCATAAATCAAAAATACAGAATCCCACCCCGACAAAGCATAGCTTTGTCGGGGTGGGGTGTTAAGCTAAACCACATCTAGTTTGCATATCTAAAATTTTTATAACTCTTGTGGGGTGGGCAGGATGCCATTGGTGTCAAGTTAAAGCCTCAGCCCAGATGTCAAGTGACCTTAAGGCATTGCGCCGATGTCGTTGACCAATGGCTTTGACCAAGCCCATAGAACGCTGATGTTCAACCAACCTTCGTAATGAGTTGTAGTTGTGGGTTTTGCGTAGCGTAGCCCGGTGTTTGATAAACAACTGAGCAGGCAAGCTCTCTAGGCGTTGAGATAACGCTTGCCGACTTACTGATATTGCCTCTACCCACCCCTTCCACTTCTAGGCAGCGCAGCACATCTGTTAAGTAATGTATTTGTCGGTACACTAGACTCAGTACTATCGCTGTCATCATTGGTAGAGTTAGTACGCGATCGCGCAAACTACGCTCTTTTTCTTTTACCCCTTTGAGATTAGCAAATGTCCCTGGAGTTACCAGTTCTAGCAACCGTGATTCGATCTCTTGACTTGTTGGGGCTGGGCAAGTTACCCGATGTCGAAAGTCTGGATTTCCTTGTTTTTTCTGTGGCTTACTCAATGGTTAAACTCAACACCCTTGTGTTGAGTTTAACCATTGACTTTTACCCAGTTGACAAGATTCTATTTTTCTTAACTTGATACCAATGGAAAGATATCCACCACTAAATCATTATGTAAACAGAATAGTTATTATAAATAAAAACTTATATCTGACAAAATAAGTAAAAATAAGAAATCATATTGTAAATACAATAGTATTCATAAATAAGAGTTTATATATTAGAAATTATTCCCATAGTTAAGAAAAATAGATAAATTTTTCCTTATGCATCCAATCTAATATTTGTTTAATAATTGCAAACTCTGAGTGAACTAATTTGGCTTCAAAGGCTGTAAACTGATTTCAACAAGGTGAATGATGCCTCTGTTTCAAACGAGAGCAGAGCCAAAAAATTAACCGAGTGTTTATACAAGTAGCCAGGTCATTGATGAAATGGCTGCGTTTACATTGGCAAATATAGCTTGATTAATCGTTAGACAATGCAAGAGAAACGTTGTGTTTCTTGCCTCAATTGTCATAGCTATAAAAAATAAAATTTACGTTTTCAGGAGATATTTATGACAGAATTTTTTAATCAAATTTCCCGTCGCAAATTCATAATCACAGCCGGAGTATCTGCGGGAACTGTATTCCTTAAAGGCTGTTTGGGTAATCCCCCTGACAACCTCACTGGCGGAAGCAGTCAAGCACAACCAACCGCTCAATCGGTTGTTAATATTAGTCCCGAACAAACACCAGAAACTACTACAGTTAAGCTAGGATATATACCCATTGTAGAAGCGGCTCCTTTAATTATTGCGAAAGAAAAAGGCTTTTTTGCAAAGTATGGCATGACTGATGTTGGTCTTTCCAAACAAGCTTCTTGGGGTGCAGCTAGAGACAACGTAGAAATTGGTTCGGCGGGTGGTGGGATAGATGGCGGTCAATGGCAGATGCCAATGCCACATTTAATTTCAGAAGGTTTAATTACCAAGGGAAATAAAAAAATCCCTATGTATGTCTTATGCCAATTGATTACACATGGAAATGGAATTGCGATCGCAAACAAGCACCAAGGCAAAGGTATTAGTTTACAACTCGCTGGCGCTAAGTCTTTATTTAAGGAATTAAAATCTTCAACCCCCTTTACTGCTGCATTCACCTTTCCCCACGTCAACCAAGATTTGTGGATTCGCTACTGGTTAGCAGCAGGTGGCTTAGATCCAGATGCAGATGTCAAGTTGCTGACAGTACCTGCGGCGCAAACTGTCGCCAACATGAAAACAGGAACAATGGATGCCTTTAGTACAGGCGATCCCTGGCCATATCGTCTGGTGCAAGACAAAATTGGCTACGTAGCAGCATTAACCGCAGAAATTTGGAAAAATCACCCTGAAGAATACGTCGCCATGAGAGGCGATTGGGTTGATAAAAATCCCAAGGCTACCAAAGCGATTTTAAAAGGAATTATGGAAGCCCAACAATGGTTAGATAATTTTGATAATCGCAAAGAAGCGGCTAAAATTCTCGCTGGACGGAATTATTTCAATCTTCCTTCACCGGAAATTCTAGCCGATCCATACCAAGGCAAATATGACATGGGCGATGGTCGCAAAATTGATGATAAATCAATGGCAGCTTACTACTGGAAAGATGAAAAAGGTAGTGTTTCCTATCCCTACAAGAGTCATGATTTATGGTTCATAGTTGAAAACGTTCGCTGGGGATTCTTACCAAAAGATTACCTAGACAATAATGCTGCCAAAGCTAAAGAAATTATCAACAAAGTCAACCGTGAAGATATTTGGAAAGAAGCTGCCAAAGAAGCTGGAATTGCTGCTGCTGATATTCCCACAAATACATCCCGTGGTGTAGAAGAGTTTTTTGATGGCATCAAATTTGACCCCGAAAAGCCAGAAGAATATTTGAAGAGTTTGAAAATCAAAAAAGTCAGTATTTAGAGGCACGATTAAACTCTTGTAGAGACGCGATTCATCGCGTCTCTGACAAATAACAAATAAAATTTGCGGAGAATACAACATCATGACAATAGCTCAAAAACGTCCTGCAAGCCCTAGATTAAGTAATAGCTTTATATCCGGTCTGAAAAAGCAATTTCCTGACCTAATACCACCAACGATCGCGATCGCAATTTTCCTGACTATTTGGCAACTCTTCTCTTGGACTCCAGGCGCTACATTACCAGGGCCAATACAGGTTATTCAAGACACTTGGATTCTCATTTTCTGGCCATTTTATGACCGGGGTGGTCTTGATAAAGGTTTATTTTGGCAAATTCTCGCTAGTCTGCAACGGGTTGCGATCAGTTATACCTTAGCTGCGATCGTTGGTATTGGCTTGGGCATTTTGATTGGTGTCAATAAAACCATGTCCAAAGCTTTAGATCCCATCTTCCAACTACTGCGGACTGTACCACCTTTAGCTTGGGTTCCGATTTCTTTAGCAGCTTTACGACAAAACGAACCCGCCGCCTTATTCGTAATTTTCATTACTGCGATTTGGCCCATCTTAATTAACACTGCTGTTGGCGTTACCCAAATTCCCCAAGATTACAACAACGTCGCCAAAGTTCTGCAACTTAGCCGCAAAGACTATTTCATTAATATTTTGATTCCTGCGGCATTACCCTACATTTTTACTGGGTTGAGAATTGCGATCGGTTTAGCTTGGTTAGCGATTATCGCCGCCGAAATCGTCATGTCCGGTATCGTCGGCATCGGCTTCTTTATCTGGGATGCCTATCAAAATAACAACGTCAGCGAAGTAATTTTAGCTCTAGTTTATATCGGCATTGTTGGCTTGATTCTAGATAAAGCGATGGGTTGGCTGCAAAACAAGATTTTACCAGCAGAGCAAAAATAGGGAATGGGGACTGGGAAATTTAATTTTTCTCAATCCCTAATCCCTAATCCCTAATCCCTAATCCCCAGTTCCTTTTACCTATTTTTCAGCAACCCAAGTACCATGAAATCCATAAGGCGCTCGTTGAGGAATTATCACCCGCGCTACAGGTTCAGCTGTTAAATCTTGGGCATTCACCAATACTAATTCTGAAGTGTTTGAATTCTCATCGTGGATGAAAGTCACAAGCCAACCGTCATCCTCAGCAATTGCACCAGGACGCGGCGCAAATACAGCTTCACCGCCATAGCGTCCCTGTCCGAATTCGTGGGTTTGGGACTTTCCACTACTGAAGTCGTACTTAATGATGCCTTCAAATAAAGGTAGGGGACTATTCGCCATTTTGTTGGTATAGCCATATCGGGTTTGCCGTCCCAATAGATTTTCGTTGATGCGAGGAAATTCTGAAGCTACATCGTCCAACATTTCTTCACGCACTGTCCCCGTATTGAGGTTAAATCGCCAGCGATACAAGCGCGGGATATTTCCTTCTGGGTCGGGTTGCGAATCATCAGAACTCAAAACACTTGTAGAACTCATGCGACAGGCAATAAGCACTACTTCATCGCCGTCTTCGTAAGCGTTGAGAGTATGGAAGACGTAGCAAGAGGGACTTTCAAACCATCGGATATTACTGTTGTCACCATGACGCGGTACAATTCCAAAACGACTGGGGCGATCGCGCTCAAACATCATAATGGGTTCTCCCCGTTGCGATCGCTCGGCACTAAAAGTCAATGGCAAATCCATGAAAATCGTGTAGTTTTCAGTGATGGCGAAATCGTGCATCATCACTCCTATTGGCAGGTCAATTGGTACTGTCCGCAATAGTTCGCCTTGTGCAGAGACTACACTATATTGTACGTATGGTGGTGCAAACAAAGAATAGCCAAAGAAGACCATTTCGCCCGTAACTGGGTCTACTTTGGGATGGGCTGTGAAGGCAGAAATCAGCTTATCATTGTAGGTATACTCGCCAATAGTTTCTAATTCAGGAAGCTTGATGGCGTGAGGTTTACCTCCCTCGTTCAGCGCCAACATTTGACCAGCGTGCCAAACTAAGGCAGTGTTGGCGGTATTTTTGTAGCCACTGTGGGGATTATCCTTTCGCCGTGGTTCTAACAATCCTGTCCAAAGAGCCTTACCCGCTTCTCGTTCTTTTTTCCACCCGGCTGTCTGGATGTAACGGTTACGATAAGTCGCTACGCCGTTGCTAATTTGTACGCCATGCAACATCCCATCTCCGTCAAACCAGTGATATTGACCGATGGGTGTCCATTGAGGGTTAGGGCCATTCCGTACAAATATCCCTGATAAGTCAAGGGGTAATTCACCAATGACTAGCAATTTGTCGGTGGTGATTTCTTTACGGATTGGAGCAAAATTGCGATCGAGATATGGATTGACTGCTATTGTTGCCATTTATAAAATCTGGTAATGTGATGTACATGGCTTTTGCTGACTGATAACATTGATTGCTATCTTCAACCAATCAATATAAGTCTGTTCTCTACGGATCGCTAACTCTAGCACCAGCCTTTGCATTACTTGCTCGCGGTTGGCAGACTCATCACCAAGTGATGGCAAATCAATGATTTCACATTCAGCAAGCTTTTTGATTCGAGCCGCCAATTGTTGCTCTAGTAGATGAATAATGGTTTCATTCGGCAATTGCTCTGCAAAATGCAACTGGAGGAGCAAAGGTTCTCGTATAGTCGGTAAGGACTGATGAGTCTCAAGCCATCGGGTAAATTCGGCTTTCCCTGGCTCCGTTACACAGTATACTTTGCGGTTGGGGCGATCGCGTTGAATCTCAATTGTACAGGTAATCCAGCCTTGCTCAACTAGCTTATCAAGAGTTCTGTAAATTTGTGCCTGGTCTGCTGGCCACAAATGGGCAATACATCGATCGAAGCAGATCGTTTTCAGGTCGTAGCCCGTCATTTCTTGCTGCTGAAGAAAACCTAGAATTACGTATGCTAGGGACATTTAAGACAGTTTTCCCATAATTGACATTTCCTCAATAGGTTTTACACTATGTACTTTTTATAATTTTATGCTAATATATGATTAATCCAATATAAGATATAACCGCTATAAAAAGATATGTTGATTGTAATACGTCTTAACAAGGAAACCGAATACATAAACTGAGGTTGGGCAGATGGTTAATGGTGCTGTTTGCACAAAACAGTGAGGAAGTGGCTATGGATATTGAGCAAAATTGAAACTTTAATTACGAATTACGTTCGCGCAGCGACTCGTAAAGAGCATCATTACGAATTATCTGTTGAGTATCACTCCTGTACTTCTACGGAAAGTAGAGCTTTTTGCAGATAAAGCAAGGAGCGTCTACGCCACCATTAAATATGCTACTTATTGCTAGCGAATCGCTCAACAAACTAGTTGTTCGTTAAATTCTATTCGTGATGAATAAGCTGTTCCACAAATAATCTCGCATAATTAGAGCGCTCATGTTGCCCACCCCACAAGAGTTTGATTTAATTCGATTATGGAATTTAGATGTTTTTCAGCTTACCAACAAAGACTATTGTAACGAGAGGATGAATAACATTGACTTCAAATACACTTTCAGAAAGAATACGTCAACATCAATATTTACGTGATTTACGCAACAAATTACTCCACCTTCACAAGATGTTGCTGGACACAGAACGCATTGCCTACGAACAGGTTAGTGGACGAGTATCAAGCGGAGAACTTCTTCAGCTAGTTATCGCTCACGAACAATTTGCTTGGCTACATCGCATTTCTGAAATGGTTGTGCAAGTTGATGAAATGCTCGAAGCAGATGAACCGATATCAATGGACGACTTTGAAAAGTTGATTGCTGATGTCCGCACGCTGATTATACCGTTAGAAACGGGTAATACTTTCGAGAGAAAGTATTACAACGCTCTCCAGCGCGAACCTGCTGCTGTGTTGGCACATGCGGAAATATCAAAGTTTCTCATGACTAAGATTTAAGGGTAGCTATATCAAGCTAAGTTGCAAAAGGCGGGAATTGCAGAGATGTTTAGCCAAGGATGAGAGGCTGTGATTTGCACTGAACCGTATCATTAGGCATTGCTCACAGTTTCCGAATCTGATTTGAGTGAATATTATGCACCAATAGCTAGAGCGATCGCTCTAGCTATTTTTATTAGCCAACAGCAAGAATTTCCTTCCATACTCACCAATGCTCCATTCTATCGCGATCAAATTATTTAGCTGCGATCGCAAACAAGACAGTTAATCTGAGATATCGAACAATTAGTTTGCAATACTTAATATTAGATTATCTAATAATTAGTTTTTCATGAGATTGTGTTTGTCAGTACATATTTTTTTGTGTGCATCGTGTAGACTCTATGTGCGGAGTAAGATTGCTACATAAATTTATGGTAATTCGAGCGCCAAGTAGCAGCAACCCTAGTTTTGCTGTGGTATTAACCTAACTTACAGTTTGGTTATTTGATTCCATATAGAGCAACTGAAGCGTAAATTTTAGTTGTTTTAAAAGCATTCCATTATTAAATTTCAGTGTTGAGTTAGCAGTAAATGCTAGCCCAAAGCTTTGTATGGAAAGGATTTGATCGATCTGCCATCTGAGTATTTTTTGGGTGGATATCGGCAGTTGAAAGCAAACATGTTGTCTACTCATTAGACACTAGCCACGTAGCCATAAGGGTTTGACAAACAGTTAGGAATTAGCCAAGCGATCGCTGATGTTACATAAAAAGCCATTAGCTATACGCAAATCAGCGATCGCATTATAGAAAAGAAAAAAATTATGAGTACAACACGCAAATTTCGTTTAGGTGCATTCATTCAAGCCACCGGTCATCACATATCCTCTTGGCGACACCCTGATGCACAAGCAGATGCTGGATTGAATTTCGAGCATTACAAGGAGATTACCCAGACTGCCGAACGCGGCTTGTTTGATGCAGTTTTTCTCGCAGATAGCCCAGGAGTCTGGGGTGACGCTCCCGGAACTCAGTATCGAAACGGTAAAATGGCGCATTTCGAGCCAGTCACTCTTTTCTCGGCTTTGTCCTCCGTTACCCAAAACATCGGCTTCATTTCCACCGCCTCGACCACTTATGAGGAACCCTACACCCTGGCTCGGAAGTTTGCCTCCCTGGACTACTTGAGTAACGGCAGGGCAGGCTGGAATGTAGTCACCACAGGCAATGAGAACGCCGCCCGTAATTTCGGACTTGAGCATCACCCAGAACATAGCCAGCGTTATGAACGCGCCGAAGAGTTTGTGGAAGTGGTGAAAGGACTGTGGGATAGCTGGGAAGATGATGCTTTCATCCGTGACAAAGAATCTGGTGTCTATTTCGACCCGGACAAACTGCATACACTCAACCATAAGGGCAAATATTTCTCCGTACAAGGCCCTTTAAACGTTGGTCGTCCGCCCCAAGGCTACCCCGTTATCGTTCAGGCCGGAGCCTCGGAATCGGGACGGGACTTAGCTGCACGCACCGCCGAGGTGATTTTCACCGCCAATCAAACCTTAGCTGATGCCCAAGAATTTTATGCTGATGTGAAAGGGAGATTAGCACAATATGGGCGATCGCCAGACGATCTCAAAATTATGCCTGGTGCTTTCCCAATTATTGGCCGTACCGAAGCAGAAGCTCAAGAGAAGTACGAATTCCTGCAATCGCTAATTCATCCCGATGTCGCTTGGGGGATTTTAAAGAACTATTACAAAGGTGTGGATCTGTCGAAATATTCTTTAGATGATGTGGCTCCCGAACTACCCAGCGACACCAACACAAATAAGAGTCGTCTCAAACTAGTCAGAGATTTGGCGACTCGTGGCACGCTCACACTGCGCCAGTTGTATCTTTCTCTTGCCACCGCACGAGGACATCGCACCATCCTTGGTACACCCGAAACCATTGCCGATCAGTTAGAAGAATGGTTCAACAATGGTGCAGCAGACGGTTTTAATATCATGCCGCCAATCCTTCCCACAGGATTAGATGAGTTCGTTAACTTAGTCGTTCCCATCTTGCAAAAACGCGGATTGTTCCGTACCGAATACGAGGGTAGTACCTTGCGTGAAAATCTAGGATTGCGTCGTCCAGTCAATCGTTTTGCAGCAAAACAAGTGGACAAGAGCCTCGTGTTAGCGTAAATAAATTTTTCAAAGATGCTTAAGCCATGCCTTTTAAACCGCACCTTCTGTAGATCGCCGCCCTACAGAATTTGAAAATTGTAGAGAGACGCGATAAATCGCCGTCTCTACAGAAAATGTATTTGTCAATAGCAGCATTGGATGCTCGGAAAAATCTGTAATTTTTTAAAGGAAAAAACATGACTGAATATAGCCGATTAAAGACCTCACGCTCCGCCGCAATTAGAGCGACTCTTGATTATCCGGTAATCGACACCGACGTTCACACCAATGATTTCACCCCAGCTTTTGAAGATTACATTGCCAAGTACGGCGGTGTGAAGCTCGTAGACGAGTTACGTAAAACCGAAGCTTCCCGTCTCAACTCCAAAAGTAATGGTAAAGACTGGTATCAACAAACCCCTGAAGAACGTCAATACAACCGCACCATCCGATCGCCTTGGTGGGCTAGAGTTACTAAAAATACGTTGGATCTCGCTACTTACACCCTCCCCGGACTCCTCTATGAACGTCAAGCGGAGCAAGGATCGGACTATTCGGTATTGTTTCCGAATAATGTCCTAGCACCGGCTGGAGCCAGCCCAGAGAATCGTCAGGCACTGCAACGGGCGGTCAATCACTATCATGCTGATATTTATCGGAAATATAGCGATCGCCTGACACCGGTAGCTGGTATTCCTTTAACTACTCCCGAAGAAGGCATTGAGGAGTTAGAGTTTGCAGTAAAAACACTCGGCTTAAAAGTGATTAATATCACTGGTGGGGTGAAACGACCGATTAAAGCGATCGCTGATAAATATCCAGCCGATAAATTCCCCGAAATCGCCAAGTATGCTTCTTATATCGACTTCTACGGATTAGATAGTGAATACGACTACGATCCATTCTGGGCCAAAGTTGTGGAATTAGGCGTACCCGTTACCACCCATTACGGCAGTCAGGGTTGGACTGGACGCTCTTCCATCAGTAACTACATGAACAACCATATCGGTCACTTCGCCGATGGTTCAGAAGCTTTTGCGAAAGCGTTGTTCTTCGGTGGTGTTACCAAGCGTTTTCCACAATTGCGTGTAGCGATGCTGGAAGGTGGTGCAGATTGGGGTGCGCGTGTCTACATCCATTTGGTGGATCGGTTCTTAAAGCGCAATATCAAGGCACTGGAAAACTACAATCCAGCGTTGACAAATGCCGATGAGTTGTTTGAAATATTTGAGCGCTACGGTGCAGAAGTTACTCAAGGACATTCCCTTGATAAGGATGAATTGACTAAGACTGTACTGGGAGCTTCATTTAGCCGTCATAGCCGTGCGCCAATTGGTAGCGAATTGGACGATTTTGCCGCAGCAGGGATTGAAGCAATTGAAGACATCCGCGATCGCTGGGTGAACAGTTTCTTCTTTGGTTCCGAGTCCGACGATCGCACAATTGCTACGGCATTCAATGACAAAGCCAATCCCTTGGGAGTCAAGATCAACGCCATCTATTCCTCCGATGTTGGTCACTGGGATGTGCCAGATTTGACTTCCCCCTTGGCTGAAAGCTGGGATTTGGTTCAAGAAGGCGTTATTTCCGAAGCCGACTTTAAATCATACATATTCGCTAATCCCTACAAGTTTTACACCCAAGCTAACCCCGAATTCTTCAAGGGGACTGCGATCGAATCCAAAGTAGGTAACACCGAATTTAAACAAGTGGATAAAAACCTAGTGGTGGCGTAAAAGCCGAGATGAGGGCGTGGGGGTAAATGAGGAATAAACAATCAATCCCCCATTCCCAATTCCCAATGCCCAAATTAATTAGGAGTCACAACCATGTCCGTTGAACAACGCTCTTACAATAGTTCCTTGCCCTATCTTTTCTCGCCTGTTTCTGACAATGCCAAGCAACCTGCATGGCTAGTTTCCCTGAGCCGTCGCAACACTGCCTTAGTTGTCTGACGCACAAAACCCCAAAAGTCAGTGCAGAAGAATCAGCGCTCTAGGACTGGGGAGTGAGAGACAAAAGAAAAGTTTTCTCAATTCCCCATTCCCCATTTCCAATTAGCAATTAGCAATTCCCATGACTTTACCAACAACCAATCTCGGAAAAACAGGATTAACCGTCTCCCGCCTTTGTCTCGGCACCATGACCTTTGGATTGCAGACTGACGAAGAAACTTCTAGAGATATCCTCGATACTGCCGCCGATGGCGGAATTAACTTTTTAGATACAGCCGATGTTTATCCACTTGGCGGCGGACTTGCCACTGCTGGGCGTACCGAAGAAATCGTTGGACGCTGGCTGAAAGGCAAACGCGAACATTTTATCTTGGCTACCAAGTGCGTTGGTCGAGTCGGCCCTGCACCTTGGGATCGGGGGGCTTCGCGCAAACATATTCTAGATGCGATCGATGCTTCCTTGCGACGACTGGGAACCGACTATATCGACCTGTACCAATTGCACTCTGACGATACCTCCACCCCACTTGATGAAACTCTGGAAGCGCTGGACGCGGTTGTTCGTGCTGGCAAGGTACGCTACATCGGGGTTTCCAACTTCTTAGCCTACCGACTCGCCCGCGCCTTGGGTCGCGCCGAGACGCGCAATCTAACCAGATTCGTCTCAATTCAGCCCCGCTACAACCTGTTGTTCCGTGAAATTGAGCGAGAACTATTGCCCCTGGCGAAAGAAGAAGGATTGGGTGTAATTCCTTACAATCCCTTGGCGGGTGGTCTGCTCACCGGCAAACACATTCTCGCTGAAGGCCCCACCACCGGTACACGTTTCACGCTAGGCGCTGCCGCAGAACGTTATCAAGATCGCTACTGGCACGATCGCGAATTTAATACTGTCGAAGAATTACGCACAGTCGCCGATCTCGCCGGATTGTCTCTCGCCACCCTAGCAGTAGCTTGGGTTTTATCTAATCCCATTATCACTGCCCCCATCATCGGCGCTAGCCGCCCACAACAACTTGCTGACAACCTCAAGGCAGTGGAACTAAAACTCGACGACAGTTTGAAACAAAAATTAGACGACATAACCGCCGAATACCGCAGGGGAGATTCTCTGCGTTAGAGATTAAGGGAGTGAGGACATGGCAAATAATCAACACAATTAATAATTCGTAATTCGTAATTAATTTTACGAGGAGGATTTATATGTCGATACAAAACTTGCCGCCTGTTACAAGTAGTGGACTTAAATCCCCATAATTTGTTAATTACAAATGATTTTATTTAACACCATAAAACAACTTACCCTAATACTAAAAAATTAACCAATAGATAGAAACCTAGATTCAATCTGACTCTTTTAACTACGAATTACGAATTACTAAGCGAGTGGATTGCTTCTCATGACAAAAAAGACCAGACAATTCAAATCTTTTCAACGTGCTGCCGATGCACCAAACCTGCCATCAACTCCATTCAGGTTCATTTTGTATTTCGTTAACCAGTTTCGCTGGTGGTATGTGTTAATGGCGATCCTGGAGGTAATACATGCAACCTGTGGCATTATGTTGCCCTATGCCATTGGTGAGATCATCCGGGGCGTGACGAAATCAACGGGCGACGGCAAGCCCATTTTTGATGCCATGAGGCAACCCCTGATGCTGTTCACCGCTTTGAGTGTGGGTGAAGTGGTATTTGGGCGATCGGCTGGACTCTTGCAAACCATCCTTCATCCCATCCACCGACAGCATATTGTGCGATCGCTCTATGCCTACTTACAACACCATTCCCATCGCTACATGAGCAGCAGTTTTTCCGGGGCTTTGGCACATCGGATTAGCGAAACCTCTCTGGGTGTTACTCAGACGATGCAAATGATGATTACTGAATTTATGCCAGTAATCGTTGTGTATACCGTCGCCACGACAATACTGTATCGCGCCTATCCTCCATTGGCTGCACTCGTGGGGATATGGGCAGTTCTCTTCATCAGTATTTCGTTCTGGCTGGCAACTCGCTGCCGAATTTACTCCCGAAAAGCCGCAGCCGCTAGAAGTGAGACAACTGGCATTATTGTAGATGCAGTAACAAATCTCACCAGTAGCCGATTGTTTGCCCGTTTGGGTTTTGAACGACGCTATTTGAATGAGCAATTAGGACGCGAAATCAAACAGGTAAGAAAATCCAATTGGTACTCGGAGCGAATTCGCTGGTTTCAGTTCATCTCGGCAGCCATTTTGAAAATCAGTACTTTGTATTACTCGCTCTCTCTCTGGAGTCAAGGGAAGATCGCTACTGCTGATTTCGTCGTCGCAACCAGCCTGTCGCTATTGATTATCAGTGAAGCCCGGAATTTGAGCCGCCGCTTTCTGGAGTTTTTTGAACATATTGGTAATGTCGCCAATGGTGTTTTGATTATCGTTCAACCCCACGAGTTGATTGATCGCGATCGCGCGATCGCCCATCCAATTACTCAAGGTAAGATTGAATTTCGCCGCGTGAACTTCAACTACTCGGATGAAAAGAAAGTTTTTACCAACCTTTCTGTCACCATTCAACCGGGACAGCGCGTTGGATTGGTAGGTTTCTCTGGTTCTGGAAAATCCAGCTTTGTCAATCTGATTCTGCGTTTGTTCGACCCCCAATCTGGACAGATTATCATTGATGGGGTCGATATTCGAGATATGACTCAGGATGCTCTACACGCTCAAATCAGTTTGATTCCTCAAGATCCGTCTCTGTTCCATCGCACTTTGCTAGAAAATATTCGTTACGGACGCTTAGATGCAACCGATGAGGAAGTGTTCGAGGCGGCGCGAAAGGCTAATGCTCACGATTTCATCATTCAAAGTCAGGATGGTTACAATTCTCTGGTGGGCGAACGTGGTGTCAAGTTATCTGGAGGGCAGAGACAACGGATTGCGATCGCACGGGTAATTCTCAAAGACGCACCGATCCTGATCTTAGATGAAGCTACCTCTAGCCTTGATTCAATCACCGAAAAAGCAATCCAAGATACCCTCGACTTAGTAATGAATGGAAAAACGGTCATTGTAGTGGCTCATCGACTATCTACCATCGTCCATCTAGATCGGATTTTGGTGTTCGACAAAGGTCGCATTATCGAAGATGGTTCCCATACCAAACTGCTGGCACTTGGCGGGGCTTACCACAGGTTATGGAAAATGCAAGCGGGTGGATTTCTCCCAGAAAATCTTGGTGAGGAACGCATACATGAAGTTCGTACTAATACAGATAACGTTCAAAAGGGAATTATTGCTTGACATTTGCCACAAGTTGAGGGTTATTTACAAATTTACAGCAGATTCCCAACAAACGTGCTACAGAAGTAGGGTGTGTTATGCCGGAGGCTAACGCACCCTGAGTTGTCAAAAGGCAAAATAAAGAAAATAAAGAAAAATGTTCTCAAGCCCCTAAATTTATTTATGGGGATTATTTTTTTACCACTATGACTTCAGATACCCAAGCCATTTTTGATACCCTGGCTGACAAAGGATCTCCTATTGACTGGAATCGTTTGCTGGTCGAAATCTTAACTGCTTTCGACTGCTCTACAGGTACTATTCATACCCTAGATCGGGAAAGTCAGTTATTGCACCTAAAGGCTTACCAAGGCATTCCAGAATTCCTGTTGCCTAAAATGACGGTAATTCCCATCGGCAAAGGGATGGCCGGTATTGCCGCCGAACGTAAGCGACCCGTACAAATTTGTAACCTGCAAACTGATGAACAAGGAGTAGTCAGACCCTCGGCAAAAGAAACCGAGGTAAAAGGCTCTATCACAGTGCCGCTTATCGAGAACGATCGATTGCATGGAACCTTGGGCATTGCCAAGCTGCTTCCCTACGAATTTACTCCCAAAGAAGAAGAGACGCTGATGAAGATTGGAGAAGCAATTAGCCGGAAAATTGTCAGTTAACAGGAGTAGTTATAGGGGTTGAAGCCTACTTTTCCGTGATTAGGTTTGCGATCGTCGAAGGCGGGGCTTCGCCCATCGCAGTTTGCCTTAAAATTTGTGGATAACTTGGTTTACTGCTCACTGTAGAGACTCATCCAATATAAATTACAGCGTAGTCATAGCATCTGCCCTTCTAGTTTTCAGTGGGCGTAAAGTTGTCTAGCTACTCAATGTTTTTTATACAATGAACTTGTTGAGTTCCTTTACTAATAAATGCACAGTTGTTGATGGATTGTCTTTGGCTGGAATCTGAGGATTATATTGTTTAAGAAGATTCTCAGCATTTTTAATAGCAATAGATTGCTTCTCAAATAGCTCATCATAAATTGTTTCGCTATTCTTCTGATATGTTCGACCAAATAAAGAAGTTAACTTCCTCAGATAATCACTTCGAGGAATACCACTATTGAGATATTCAAAATGCAGAATATACCATAATTCAAATGATTCATTAGAATAAGCTACTTCAAAACCCTGATCTTTAGCATTTTTAATAGCATTATTAAAATCTTCTGTAGTCCAGGAATCACGATCAAAAACACACCAAACCCGATCGTACTCTCCTTGCTTCTTCAGTTCCTTAGCACTTTGCACCAGTTTACTTGGATTCTCTCCTAAACCTTGCACGTCTATTTCAGCAACATTTTTAGGAACACGAAAACTTCTAAAGTAATTAGGTTCGATTTTTGCTCCTTCACATACAATCAGGAACCTCTGTCTAATTTCCCTCGTATTAACTTTTCTTGGTAAGTATCCAGAAGAGTTTATCTTTCTTTTAGACATGAGCATCGATTAGATGATTCAAATTTCCGATATATGGAATTGCGCCATATCTACCTTGAATATAATCACTCTCAAATGAAGCATCATTACTTATATTGTATTCTGCTAGAGAGTACAAATCTGTTGCACCATATCTATTTTTTTCAGTAAACCAAATCTGATCTCTACGAAAAAGCTTCTTATTAAGTAAATTGGTATCGTGGGTCATAAATATTAACTGAGCATTATTTG
This sequence comes from Nostoc sp. 'Peltigera membranacea cyanobiont' 213, assembly GCF_002245975.1. NCBI lineage: Bacteria > Bacillati > Cyanobacteriota > Cyanophyceae > Nostocales > Nostocaceae > Nostoc > Nostoc sp. 'Peltigera membranacea cyanobiont' 213. Next base: position 18,558 of record NZ_NOLI01000016.1, read on the forward strand.
GATTCGTTTCGTTAGAATTAAATAATTCCACAATTGCACGGCTGATCAAAGGATGAATTCTAGCATCGAATTCATCAATGATGAGAAGTTGACCATTTTTCAGTGTGTCAACAAGAGGCCCTGCTAAAGAAAAGACTTTTTTAGTACCCTCAGATTCTTGCTCATCTAAATCAAATACCTCTATAGATACGAGATTTCCTTTGCCATCAAATTTTTGATGTGTGGTTTGAACTGATGATAATTTTCCTTCCCCATTTTTTAAAATTAAGTTCTTTAGTTCATCTGGCAATTCTTTAGGTAAAGAATCAGCAGTAATTTCACTTTCTTCTATTTTAAGATCGCTAAATCCCAAATCTAATTTTTTGAGCAGTTGAAGAATCTCATCTTTGTTTTCATTATTCATTAAACAACTAACTGTATATCCTCGATAGCCTCTATCATTTAAAGTAGAGATAAGCGCAACTTTGTTTGTCAGCCAATCCAAGATTTTCTCTGCAATCTGGACATTAAATTGAGCAGATACAGACAAAAAGAGAGCATTGTGTCTTGTCTTTTGCTGAATGCCATCAGCTTTATATGTTTTAGAAACACTGAACTTGCCGAGGTTTCGCTCAAAAAGTTTAGTTTCTTTTGATTTAGGGACATAAAATAACCATTCAGAAACAACTTTGTCACGAGTTGCCTCGAATCCATATCTATATCTCTTGCCATTCATTAAAAATACAATTTCAAAAAAAGATGGTTTTTCTTCGGTTTCAGTGTTGAGTTTAAATCGCTCAACACCTATTTTTTCAGTACTTTGAGTCTCTTTAGAAGAATTAATCATGAACCATCTCATGAAACCTAAAGCTGTAGCAAGGTTACTTTTACCACTGGCATTTGCACCGTATATTGCGGCGCTTTTAAGTAGTTTTAAATCATTATCTATTTCAAAAACGTTGTTTTTTTCGAGCTTTTTGTTTTCTGCAACAAGGTTGGCTGCCACCATACTAAAGGTGACTTGCTCTTTAAAGGATCTGTAGTTACCGACACTAAATTCAATAAGCATAGTATGAAGTTTAAGCTTCAGAGAGAAATCTGTGAATAAATCATAATTTACTGCTTTAAGAGTAGCAATAATTGGTTGAAAATGCTAAGTTATAAGATTGTTTTTACTGTGTACAGATGTACTGTTATTAAACTATACGGCACAATAAACGCCTGCACGGGACGATTGGCGGTTTTGTTCCAAAAGCTAACGCTAGACATCTAGAAGTGAAGCAAAGGTTTATGTACAAGAAAATTACTTCAGAGTTCAGCAATTGCTAAAGCTTTTTGGTACAGTATTCTAGAAAATCCATATCACGAGAAAGGCGATCGCTAATTGCAATTGCCAGTTTATTGCTAAAAATCTAGAACGCAGTTGCAATGATCAAACGCCTGCTTGTAGTAGAGTCTCCGGGAAAAGTCAAAAAACTCAGTCAAATTCTGGGTTCGGATTGGAAAGTTCTCGCTAGTTGTGGGCACATCCGCGAACTCAGCAACGAAGGGGATGATTCCTTGGGCTTCGTCATGGACGGCAGTAATGTCCGATGCAATTACGTCCCGCGTGACCAACGAGCGAAAGAAACAATCCAGAAGCTCAAGTCTGCGGTGAGGCAGGTTGATGAAGTTGTTTTAGCAACCGATCCAGATCGAGAAGGTGAAACCATCGCTTGGCATCTCAAAGAAACACTGGGTTTAAGGGAACCGAAACGAGTAATTTATACTGAGATTACAGCATCGGCGGTGCAGAGTGCGATCGCTAATCCTAGAAAACTAGACCAAAATTTAATCGGTGCTGGGTTGTGTCGAGATTGCCTAGACAAGTTGGTAGGCTACAAGGGTAGTCCTTTAGTTTGGGCATTAAATAATGGCGCTAAGAGTGTTGGCAGAGTCCAAAGCGCGACGTTGCACTTAATTTGTCAGCGAGAAAACGAAATTCTGGCTTTTGTCCCCCAAGATTACTGGAGTGTCTGGGTAGATTATGCTGAAGGATTTCGGGCTTTTTACAAAGGGACGGTCGATTCTGCAAAAGATGCAGCAGAACAAGAAACTGAAACTCACGATGACGCAAAGGTTGGGAATAGTCCAGAAACACCAGAATCTAAACGCGTTCTTTCGGAAGCAGAGGCAACACGTTTAGTTGAAGAAGCAAAGCGACATCCCCATCAGGTGATTCATTTTGAAGGAAAAATCGTTAACCGCCAGCCACCGCCACCATTTACAACTTCCAGCCTTCAGCAAGCAGCCGGTTCAAAGCTGAGGTTTGCTCCCGATAAAACTATGGTTGTTGCCCAAAAGCTCTATGAGGCTGGGCTGATTACATATATGCGAACAGATTCAGTAATGCTGAGTCCAGAATTTTGTGCCAGCGCCCGTAAATGGTTAGAGCAAAACGATCCGCCTAATGTACCGCCGCAAGTTGCCAAGCATCGCAGTAGCAAATCGGCTCAAGAAGCACATGAAGCGATTCGACCAACTGATGTATTTCGTCCCTCAACTCAGTTGCGCTTAGAACTTCCTGATGATGAGTTTAATCTCTATGTAACGATCTGGAAACGGTCAATTGCTTCTCAATGTAAGGCTGCCCAATTGCGTAAAACTTTGGTGATTACTCAATCTGGTTCTCTACTGTGGTCAGCGAGAGGGCAAGTAATTGAATTTTACGGTTATGCACGGTACTGGAACAATCTCAGCAAGGATAGTATTTTACCTTCATTACAACAGGGACAAGCATTGAAATTGGAGAATGCTGGACACGAACAGAAGCAGACTCAGCCACCACCGCGTTATAGCGAACCCAAATTAGTGCAACTGATGGAACGTAAAGGAATTGGTCGCCCAAGTACCTATGCTCCTACTATTGCTACCTTAAAAAAACGAAATTATGTTGAGTTGAAAAAAGACCATCTGCAACCGACAGCGTTAGGGTTAGAAGTTGATGCGTTTTTGCTCAAAGCACTGCCAGATTTACTAGAGGCGGAATTCACCGCAAAAATGGAAGATGCCCTTGATGCCATTTCCGAAGGAAAGAATTCTTGGCAACATTATTTAACTAGTTGGAATCAGAATTACTTTGTACCAGCACTTACCAAAGCTAAAACTGTAGTTGCGAGTTCCCCAACAGGTAAAGCTAATGTGATAACTGAGCGTAAATATGAAACTTCCAGGACGCGATGCCCTGAATGCAAAAGTTTCCTCGCCAAAATCCCAAGTACTAAGGTTAAAAAGAAATATTTCCTCAAATGCACAAAAGGCTGTGAAAATGTCGTGCTATTTTGGAGCGACTTCAACAAAACTTGGCAGCCACCACAAACTAAAACAGTCCAAGCTGAGAATCAACAAAAGCCTCCTGTGAAGATGACGGCATATTCCTGTCCAGTATGTAAGAAACCTCTAGAAGAATACAGTTACATTAAAGAGGGACAGAGTAAGACAATGTTGCGATGTTGTGACCCACAAGCACGTAAGGATACTAAACATAAAGATGTGGCTTATTTCAGTACACAAAAAGGGTGGTGGAGTCCTAAGTTTGGGGAGATATCAAAAACTTAACATTCTATTAGACTGCTAACTAAGAAGGCTGTAAATTGATAGGAGATATTTTTTTCAAACTTTCAGATTCTTGTGCAGCATTCCAAAGATCGTAGTTTTGCTGAAGATTCAACCAAAGTTCTGGAGTCGTTTGAAAAGCTATTGCTAAACGAAGCGCCATAGTGGGAGAAACACCAGCTTGCTCATTTACAATTTCTGAAACTGTTTTACGCGAGACATCTAAAATCTCAGCTAGCTGAGTATTGGTCATCTTTAAAGGTTCTAAATATTGACGCTTAATCAAAGCACCAGGATGTCTCGGCTTTCTTTTAGTTATCATAATCAAATTCCTAGTGATAATCTTCGTAATCAACAACGTAAGCATTACCATCTTCAAATTGAAAGGTTACACGCCAATTTCCAGATACTTTTACCGACCATTCATTTTTTCGATCGCCTTTTAACTGGTGAAGCCTAGAACCTGGGTATCTCATGTCCTCAACTTGAGAAGATGCATGAAGTCTATCAAGAATATCTAGTAATTTTTCTGCGTGTTTAGGCTGAATACCGCTTCTATCATCAAGTTCAAAAAGCTTTTCTAGTCCTTTATGCTTAAACGTCTTAATCACTGTTTTAATCGTAACCCCAAGGGTTACATTTGTCAACTGTACATATATTACTCGGTTAGTTGTAATTTCCGATCAAAAACAAGATCGCATCTCGCGTTGCCTCAATTAGCAGCTTATATCCGAAAAAAATTACCCATCACGAATGCCTTCAAACACCTTCGGAGTCAAATCGTTGTAGGCTTTGGATCGCAGGGTCTACAGTCTAACAATGAAAATAAATCGACACGGACGCGCCAAGGTTCTAACGCAGTCAGAGATGCAGGGTAAATATGCCAATTTTGGCAAAATATAGTAATAAATCTGGTGAGCCAAAAAAGCTCACTCCATAACCTTTTTGAATTCTTAATTTGGAATTCTGCGTAGCGGTACTAAGTATTTATCAACACGAACTGACTTTAGTAGCAAGTTGTGCGGGGTTCATCTGCTCGTAGTGTTCAAAGGGTTGGTGAATCCAGGGGTTGTCAGGCAAGTAATCGACATAATAATTGGGTGCTATAACTGAACAGGCTTTATACCAAAGAACGGCGGTGCGAATTTCCTCAATTGGGGAATCAGTATTTTGCTTGAGCCAAGGTATAGTCTGTTCTAGTGTGATTCCAGAGTCTACTAAGTCATCTACTAGGAGAATGCGCGAACCTAACGTTTCGGCAGTCATTGTCAAGTGGCGGGAGAAAATTAAATTACTTCTTTCTTGCTTACCAGCGCCACTGTAAGATGAGGTTGCTAAAATTGCCAGTGGTTGCTGGTATATTCGGGAAAGAATATCTCCTACTCGCAGTCCTCCTCTAGCAAGACAGATAATCTGGTTGAATTCCCAACCGGATTGATAAATCTGGATAGCCAGTTGTTCAATTTTTTGGTGATAATCTGACCAAGAAACGTAAAGGTCTGGCATAAGTCTAACGGGAGTGGTAGATAGCTAGTATTGAAGGCGTGCAGATTTTTTATTTTAGTATGAGTGCAAAGTTTTATGAATGATTCTGCTGCTGATGGCGATGCCCAACGAGATATTCTCAGTGAAAAACTCGACTTAAAAACAAAGCTGGCTTACGGTGCAGGGGATTTAGGGCCAGCAATTACTGCAAATATCTCTGTCTTTTATCTGCTGATTTTCTTTACCAGTGTTGCTGGTATCCCTGCGGGTTTAGCTGGCACCATTTTGATGATTGGCAAAATCTGGGATGGAATAAACGATCCGCTTGTCGGGTTCCTGACTGATAAAACAAAATCTCGGCGTTGGGGCCGTCGTCTTCCCTGGATGTTTTATGGAGCAATCCCCTTTGGAATTTTCTTTTTCTTGCAGTGGATTGTACCGCGATTTAGTACAAATCAGGGTAATAATATTTGGCCGCTGTTCTGGTATTACGTAGCAATTGGGATTCTATCTCAGTCTTTTTACACGGTTGTGAATTTGCCTTATACGGCGATGACTCCAGAACTAACTCAAGATTACGACGAACGCACCAGCCTTAACAGCTATCGCTTTACATTTTCCATTGGTGGCAGCATTCTGTCATTGATTTTAACGGGAATTGTTTTTTCGCAGATTGCCGATCGCCAACAACGATATCTGGTTTTAGCGGCAATTTGTACTGTCATTTCGATTTTAGGATTATATTGGTGCGTTTTTGGAGTCCGCGATCGCATCCTGGCTTTTGAGGCCAAACGCATCCTAGCCGAAGAACCTGCATCTCTCCCCTTCGGCGAACAGCTAAAAATTGTCTTTAGTAACCGACCTTTTTTATTTGTTATTGGTATATATCTTTTTTCTTGGCTAGGTGTGCAGATAACAGCCAGCATTATTCCCTATTTTGTAGTCAATTATATGGGTCTCAAAGAAGAATCAGATGTGCCCATGATTCTGATTGCAGTGCAAGGAACTGCTCTGCTGATGCTATTTGTCTGGGGGGCGTTGAGTAAAAAAATCGGCAAAAAAATTGTTTATTTTCTAGGAATGAGTTTGTGGATAATAGCAGCGATCGGACTATTTTTCTTACAACCTGGTCAAATAGTTTTGATGTATGTGATGGCTGTTATGGCTGGTGTTGGTGTCTCCACAGCTTATCTAATTCCCTGGTCGATGATTCCAGATGTGATTGAATTAGATGAACTCCAAACCGGACAACGGAGAGAAGGCATTTTTTATGGCTTCATGGTTTTGCTACAAAAATTTGGTTTAGCTTTTGGGCTGTTTTTGGTGGGAAATGCTTTGCAAGTAGCCGGTTTTAAAGCATCTGTAGCCGGAAGTCCACTACCCATCCAACCAGAATCGGCACTGTTGGCTATTCGTATTGCCGTTGGCCCCATACCTACAGTTTGTTTGCTTTGTGGCTTAGTTTTAACGTATTTTTACCCAATTACCCGCGAGATGCACGCAGAGATCGTGCTGAAACTCAAAGAACGGCAAGAGAAGAAAAATAATTCGTAATGGGCCTTAGCCCATTACGAATTATTTTAAGTGGTTTCTGTAAACATCCCAGTTCGAGCAAACTCTTCTTCTTCAGGGGTGAAAAGTGGAGCTTTATCTACAAGGCTAGCGTCAAAGTAGTATGTCTCTTGCAGAAACTGTCCGTTGATGACAGCTTCCTCTAAATCCTTAATGTGGTTCTGTGCAACTATACATGCTTCCTTGAGATTATTTTCATCGCCCTTTTGCAGCAGCTTTGGTAATTCCGTTTTTACTCCTGTCAGTCGTGCCAATGGCTTAAGAATTCCGTAGATGTTATAGATGCGAGCAGTTTCTATGCTGGTGTATTTGAGTGCATTGGCTCTTGCTAACTCAGAGTCAAGGCTGGGCCAAAAACGAGTGGTGTAAAACGCCTTCTCATCTTTGTGATACCATTCCTCAGAACGAGCAATGGAGGAGGAAACAGTGTTGTGCAGTTTCCAGAAGAATAAACGCAGAGAGGAACCATCTACCACAGTGGATAACTTGGCTTCCAGTGACACCTCAAAGTCAGTGAGGCTGGGGTCGCGCCCAAGTACAAGGTACTCTACAGGATACATATCTATCTCCTTATTTTGCACAACGTACATATTCAGGTGATGACGGCAGTAGGGACAGGGGTACATCGTGGCAAACAGTTGGAAGAAGTCTTTGAAGGTTGCTACTGTGGCTTTTTGCTGAATATCGGTCTTGGTAGACACAATCTCAGCTGTGGTGTGGAAGAAGCGCCACACTGCTGGGCCAATGTAATATGGAAAGCTGACTCGCATCTGGGAATCCTTCACTTCAGTCCGATTTAGATAGACATCAATGAATGATACATATTGCGAGAGTGCGCCTGACTCCCGCCCAAATTCTAGGCGTTCGCGCCGTTTCTGCACTCCATTTAGGTAGTGATGTGTTAACCGCCATGCTTGTTTGAGTATCAGTTTCTGTTTGGGAGTACAATGGGGAAAATTTTCGGCAACATCCGCCCCGTAGCGGTTAAATTCTCCTGAGTTTTTTGTAGACTGATACCATTCGTCTAAAGCCGCCTCGTTGGGTACGGTGTTGCTTTGGATATCTGCCGTTGTTGAGACACTAAAGGCTGCCAACAATTTTGGCATAAAGTCTTCATACCAGTATGCTACTGGCATAATTGCACCATCTACTTCCTCGGTTGCCTGGGAGAGAATAACGCGGTTCCACTTGTGCAAATAGTCTTTGGGATTTCCAGTAGATTTAGTTGGTGGTGGAGCCATTTCTTCATTCAGTTCTATTCCTCTGAGGCGATTGAGTTCGTTAATGGCAAGGACACCTTCTACAATGTCACCTAAGCTGAGACTTTTCTTTTTGATGGTAATTGCAAACTCGACTCCAGCAGCAAACTTTTCTTTGACATTGGCAAATTTACTCCGCGCCTCTAAAATCGCTTTCTGCTCTGCCAACATTTCTGGTGTCTTTGCCACTGTTTGCCAGTTTTTGATGCGCTCCTGCAATCGGGCATATTCATCGGCAATCGATTCAACCACTGCATCTAAGACGGGGTAGCAATCCTCGGATACGATACCTAATGCTTTGTAAAGTGCGATCGCCTGCTTGACAAATTCCACAAAGTCAGTAATTCTATACGGCAAGTTTTTCACCCGCAAGTGAGTTTCATGGTTGGCGGAGAAACTCTCGCGAAAACTGCGGTAGGCTGCTCCTTGAATCAAACGAAACAGACCAATCTGCATTTGCAAGGGAGATGTAGCGCTTTTTTTCTGATTAGGTGAGTTTGGGTGTTGTGCTAACTGTTCTCTTAACTGTACCAACTCAGGAGTGGTGTTGCTGGTTGCTTCTTCTAAAGTAGCCTGGGTATTGGTAACTGCTGCTGTCTCATTAGAAGTGGCAACTGTCTTAAGCGAACTGTTAAGAGAAATTGGTGAATCTTGATAGCCAGTTTTGCTTTCTGACTCCTCCGGTACTAGCTGACAGAATTCCTCAAAGTCAATTGAGCCATCGCCATCATGATCTACTTCCTGTAACATCTCCTTCAATTCAGCGTCTGTCAGCCCAAATTGAGTCATAACTGTCCGTAATTCGGCGGTAGTAATCTGACCGCTACCGTCTTCATCAAAGGCGCTGAATGCTAACTTGAGGCGGCTTTCGCGATCGCCTACTTTCGCTATCATCAGCGTTTTAAATTCTTCAAAGTCGATAGTGCCTGATAAATCAACGTCAATTTCCTTAATCAAGTCGCGCAGCCCTGCTTCAGTGGGATTTTGCCCTAGCGATCGCATTACTTCTCCTAGTTCCTCAGTTGAGATCGCTCCGTTGCCATCTACGTCTAATACTTTGAAGGCTTGCCACAATTTTTCTATTTCTTGCTCATCAATCATGTTTTTGTTCCAATTCCATAGGTGTCACTAATTAATTTATTACCATGTTTTATAACAGCTACTTCAACATAATTACTAATTCGTAATTCGTAATTAAAAATCGGCTAAGAGTTCTCTAAATGTAGAGGTTGTCGCGTTATGGATGGGGTCTAAAACTAATCTAGTAGACATCTGGTGAAATTAAATATGCTTTATCCAGAATCCTTGTAGAGACATAGCAGTGCTACCTCCCTATATTTCTATGTTTAATATGATTATGGGATGCAAGGATACGGATAAATTTTAACTATCGCTGATTAGCCGCACTCTATTTCATCTAGTTAAAGGCATCACAGACACTATTTTTTCAACTTCATTTACCGTAATTTGCGCCAGCCCAAATTGTTCAATTACTGCTGCATTGGTTGTCAAATGTCTACTCACTTCAGCGACTCGATACTGACTTACTTGTGACGCTAAAGCAGCTGGTAATAATAACTGATCTGCTAGATGTTCATCCACTGCTGCACCAGTTTGATGAAACTCAAGTAATTGCTGACAAGCAATCTCTGCGACTGTCTCCGCCGACAACCGCAAACGCCCAAACCCACCAAAGCCAGTCAAACTGTTCTCATACTCAGCAGTTAAAAAAATACCCGCTCCTGGTGCTACACCTCTTTCTCGCAAAGTCTGCACGCGAACTTTCAAATTGGCTTCCCGTAACAAATTCTCGGCACGATTCGCCATCCGTTGCGGAATATGAGAAGGCAATTCCGTCACCACTGCGAGTCCTCGTACCTGTTGTAATTCTCCACGTTCTAGCAAGTCGATCCCGCCTAGTTGAGTCCCGCCACTCACCTGTAACTGTACCTCTCCGCCTCCTTGGGGAAACCACCCCCAAGCGCCTAACTTGACTTGGGACTCTACTCCCATGCGTTGCAGTATGGGCAGATAAACTTGCTCTATATAAGTCACTGTCGGGCTAAAGTTTACATGAGTTCCACCCTTTAGTGTTACCTGGGAATTACCGGATGCTAGTGCTAATGGTAAGAGGATTGTCTGTAAAACCAGAGCGATCGCACCCGCAGAACCACCTTGTTGTGCTTTACTAACATCAAAGGTGTAAATTCCCGCTTGCACAGCGCTACCTGGAATGAATTCCAGCAGCATTGAACCCAAAGCATCACCCTGTAATTGGGCATTACAAATTCTACCCGCAGCCCGAACGGCTGTTAAGTGTTGTGCTGCTAATCCTGGCTTTTTGCGTCCAGCGCGAATACCTGCAATCCGTATGGGTTCGCCAGTGATGGCGGCTAGACTTAAGGAAGTGCGAAGAACTTGTCCCCCTCCCTCTCCGTAGGAACCGTCAATTTCAATCATGGGCGATTTTGGATGTTGGATTTTGGGTTATCCCCACGGCTTTTGAAATCAAACCACAAATTATAAACGCCTAATTGCTAGCTTCTTGGAGGCAAGTTACACAAATATATAGAAAATGGTCTGAGTATAGCAGAATTCAGGAGTTTTGAGTCAGAACGCAGTAGCCCAATAAATTCAAGTAGGACATTCTCAATCTGTCCCCAAAAGGATGATTATGGTGCAAGTCTAGCCTTACCTAAACGCTGCTTTTCGTACCATTGTGCGATCGCGGGTGCCCAATCTTCAAAGTGAGGCCACATCATTTCACACAACTTTTGAATTTCCAGTTGAGCATCTTTCTTATTTCTCAGGTCACAAAAATGCAAAAAAGACCTTAAATTGAAACTAACTACAAAATGCTGGCGATAGTCAAAAGGCACTTTTCCTCTTGCATGTTCTTCAGACATTCCAGCCTCAAAATCAGCTTTATATCGTTTTGCTGCTTCTAAACACCATTCCAAATCTGCTGCTCGTTGCTCTGGTGAATAGTGGTACTTTTTGCCTTGTCTATCAGTGTAATAACCAACAGGACGTAAGTAAAAAACATCTTCTATGTCTTTCTTACCTTCTACTACATCGATAAATTGGTTGCCTGTGTATCTAAAAGATTGGACATCAAATGATACCCCTACACGATGAGTCCGGGCTTGCTGCATGACATTGTGGGGAAAGTAGCCACAGTTAAAAACAATCTGGGGATGCTCTAAAGGTCCATAGTGTCCTCTTTCACCTACTAAAAGTCGCTTAACAATAACTTCGCCGCTTTGTGACTCAGAGGGCCAGGAGTCACGCTGATCGAAAACGAACCCATCGGTATAATCCTGGTGCATCGCGGCGTAAATCACCTGCTGCGGGTTTAGTGTTTTGGCAATAACCTCTACTCGAAATCGATGCATTAGCTTATGGGGAACGGATTTGTTACTGAAAGTGCTTACACACAAGGAGCAGGGCCTGTTTGTTAGACATAGCTTTAAACTCGATCCATTATCATATCTCTGCCTTGGGCTTCTACTTGAGCAGATTAAGATACTTTACAAATGTTAATGACTTTGTTACAGTTGTTTACATAAAGAGAAGACAGGGAAAAATCCATGCGTACAAACACTGCTATAATTGACGACCAAGGCAAACTGAATAACTTTGCGATCGAGCCAAAGATTTATATAGATGAGCAAGGCGATCGCACTGGCTTCACTCCCTACGCAGAACTGCTCAACGGTCGTTTAGCAATGATTGGTTTTATCTCTCTGATAGCATTAGAAGTATTCACAGGACATGGTATTGTTGGTGTTCTGGCAAATCTGTAAGAACTAATTTTTATAATGTAATTCTCATAAAAATAAGAGACGGTTAATAAACCGTCTCTTATTTTTATGGAAAACTTAGTGCTAGAGTGAATATACTGATAGCAAAAGCTCTTAGTTATCAACGTAAAGTTATCAGGTAAATTATGGCTTTAACTGCTTCAACTATGTTGCCGTTAGGCACAAAAGCACCAGATTTTCATCTACCGGAAGTAGTCTCTGGAAAAGCAACTTCACTTTCTACCTTTGCAGAAAAAAAAGCGCTGGTAGTAATGTTTATTTGTCGGCATTGCCCATTTGTAAAGCACATTCAACAAGAATTAGTGCAGTTAGGAAAAGATTATTTTACAAGTGATTTAGCGATCGTTGCCATCAGTGCTAACGATGCAAAAAATTACCCAGATGATGCGCCAGAGTCATTACAAGCATTTGCCACAGAACAAGGGTTTAATTTTACCTTATGCTATGACGAGAGCCAGGAAACGGCAAAGGCTTATACAGCAGCCTGCACACCAGATTTTTTTGTGTTTGACGAGCAGCGCCAACTTGTTTACCGGGGACAATTAGATGATAGCCGCCCCAGTAATGGTAAGCCTGTAACGGGCGCAGATTTACGGGCAGCCATTGAAGCAGTGCTGGCAGGTCAACCTGTTACAAGCGAGCAAAAGCCGAGTGTTGGTTGCAATATAAAATGGAAATCTGGAAACCAACCCAGTTATTTTGGTTAAAAGCGATTGGGCATGGGGCATTGGGTATTTCTCCCTGTTCCCCATGACTATCAGTGTTTAATTTCCAAATTAAGTATGTAGCATCCCAGTTGGACTTTTTCTGCCCACAATTCATATTCCAGACGCAAATGTTCTGGCAAGGGATGTCCGTTGAGAGTTAGGCTACTAGTAAAATTTCGCAAACGAATCGGATCGTTAGGTTGTAATGACTCAGTTGGCAACCAATAGCGACTAATACCATAAACCCCCTGTTCCCAAAAGTGACGGTAACTCACTTGAGCGTTACCTTGCATAGTCATAATGACCCGGTAAGGAGAAATCTCCAGCCACAAAATTCTGGGACTGTTAGGGGCGTAAGCTTTGCTTTTACTTTGAGGAAGTGTATCCTCTGGACTTACTACACTCTCTACTTCGCAGCTAATTAAGGGTGGTGCAGTCAGCAGCAAATGGAATCTATCAGTATCTTTTTGATACAATGTCGCGGCAGTTTCGACAACAGACCAGATTGGTAGGTCAGTGGAAATAAGTGATAAGCACACGGGTTTGCGGTGATGGGTCAGCATGGGAGCGATAAGGGCTAAAAGCTATTGAACAAAGTGAAATGAATACTCTAGCTGTCTAATAGGTCAGGGTAAGAAACTAAATAGTAAAACAGGCTTAATATTAATGAATCTGCTGATTTGTTAAGCTACACAAATCCTTATAGAAATAGGTAGAATGTCAGCTTAGACAGCAAAAAGGGTACTTTTTCTAGAAAGCTAATTCGTAAGTAAAGCTTGTAAATATTCTAAGGCTATAGCCTCAAAACAGTGGAAGTCATTTTCGATGCTCAAAAATCTTCTTGAGGGAGACTTACCATAAATTGGAGTAAGTTTCATACAGCAAAAAGCGATAGTATACCAGATAGGAAGTCACCATCAGCGACAAATTAAGTCGCTGATGAACTTCCGGTGTATTCAAAAGCCAGTTTATCCTAATGTCGGCTTCTGTTATAACCGTAGAAACTCACGAAGACTTTTCATCGCAAGTTAATTATTCTGTAGCCTTCTTTTAGGCTATCTTTACACGATCGCATTTGGATGACATGGATACTAATACCAATTCTCTAGGAGGCTTTACAAAGTCAGGTTTGGCAAGACTTGGAGCAAAATCCCTTTGTTCTATGCAACCTCACTATTAATCGGTATAACCATACTCTAATGTTGGGCGCTCTAGTTAACTGCTACGCGTCTACGCAACGATCGCAATCTCAAGCGAAGTAAACTAGAATTTATATCTACTTATTTTGGAATGGGCGCTGAGGTAGGGGCGAAGGATGCTTTAGCTTATCCTGTCTCCCCTACAGCTTACAATGATTTTCTTGGCTCTCCAATCTTGTTACTTAATCATTGCTGTTAAGGATTTTGGGAACTTTGAAAAATTCGCCTTCCTGTTCAGGCGCACTGTTAAGAATGCTTTCCCGGTCAGGATAGGGTTGCAATCGATCCTCTCGTGTAATATTACTGACATCAATTGCCCGTGTTGTTGGGGGCACATTACTGACATCAAGTTCATCCAACTGTTGAATATAATCCAGAATACTTCCTAACTGGGTAGTGAATTGTTCCTCTTCTTCTGGAGTCAATTCTAAACGAGCAAGATTAGCTACTTTATGGACTTGTTCTTGGTCAATCATATTTTTTTAGTTAGGAGTGAGGAGTTAGGAGTGAATGATTCATAATTCCCAACTCATCATTTTTAGAAGAATACGTCAATTTGCGATCGCCCGGTGGTTTTTAGCCAGTTTTGGGCTTCGATGTAGTTATTGGGAGCCATGCGAATAGCTCGAATCCAATAGTCTGCGGCTTGGTCAAAGAGTGCTTCGCCAGCCTCGTTATCTCCACTTTCTTTTTCCTTTTCGCCTTGGTAGTGGTAAATTACGGCGATGTTATTTAAGGCTTGGGGCATCCGTGGGTTTAACTCAATTGCCTGGTGATACAGTTCTAAAGCTTTATTGTGGTCGCCATTACTGGCATAGATTAGCCCCATATTGTAGAGAATATAGCCGCGATCGTTGGTATCTTCCTCTAATGTTAGAGCTTCTTCATAGTATTCCAATGCTTCAGCGTATTCCCCTTCTGCTTGGGCCGACATGCCATCTCGATAATAAACAAACGCTTCTTTTGCTTTTTTGTTAGTTGGCAGGATCTTCAGAATGATATCCGCCATCACTGTAAAGGATTTGTCAACAAAATTATCATTTTTTTGCGTTCTAGGCATATTTTTCTCTGGGTATGGGGCATGGGGCATTGGGCATTGGGCATGGGGCATTGGGCATTGTTCCCTCATCTCCCCAATCCTCTAGCAGGCTCAATAGTTAATTTAACTGATTTGTGGGGACATTCTTTTCACTTAATGGCATGATGCACTCTGGACTATGATGCCGAGAGTTGTTTACCAGGGTGCTAACTGGATAGGCAGTCATTGCTGGCGCTGGATAGGGACGCAATAGCTCCTGTAGGGTTTGAGGCGTTTGCACTTGAGAATCTAGCCATAAATCGTAATCTTGTGGCTCTAGAATTACTGGCATTCGCTCGTGGATAGGTTGGAGTAATTCGTTAGCTGCCGTTGTCAAAATTGTACAAGAAATTACTTCCTCGTTAGCAGGCGTTCCCGCTTCGGGTTGCCGTAGGCATCGCCATCTCTCCCACAAACCGGCAAAAGCGAAGGGTTGCCCATCTTGAAGGCGAAAATAAAATGGCTGCTTTTTACCTTGTTGGCGCTGCCACTCATAAAAGCCATCAGCTAGTACTAAACAGCGTCGATGCTTAAAAGCCGAGCGAAAAGCTGGTTTTTCGGCAACAGTTTCTGCCCTAGCGTTAATCAGCTTTGCCCCGATTCCTGCATCTTTCGCCCATGAGGGAATTAATCCCCAATACAACTGTTTAAATTCACGCTTTTCGCTTTCAGGGTTTCGTAACACTGTTGCCACCATTCGCGTCGGTGCAATGTTAAAATCGGCAGCTAAATTCAGAACTGGCTCAACATGAAAAACTTGAGCTAAAGCTTCTGCTGACTGGTTTAGAGTAAATCTTCCACACATACTTTTATTCTCGACCGCTGACTCAACGAAACATCTCAATCTAGAACTCAATCAAATATTATTTTTATTTTCTCAGATAATTTTCTCTAGTACTCAAAAGCTAAGTTTTAAAATAAATTATCCGGTTTTGGGAATTTTTTTTGGTAAGATATTGTATTTTAAAGCTTCACTTATCAACATATTGTTAACTGTATTTTAGCATGGAACTACTGCGTTTGTACGATTTTTTACCTTCCGGTAATAGTTATAAGATACGTCTTTTATTCACACAACTAGGTATGCCTTTTGAGAGAGTAGAGCTTAACATTTTAAAAGGCGAGACTCGAACACCAGAATTTTTAAGTAAAAATCCTAACGGGAAGATACCTATTCTAGAAATTGAGCCAGGGAAATACTTGGCAGAATCAAATGCTATATTGGTATATCTAAGTGAAGGTACAGAATTTTTACCTTATGACCGCTTTTTACGAGCGCAAGTGCTGCAATGGTTGTGTTTTGAACAGTATAGCCACGAACCATTTATTGCTACATTAAGATTTTGGATTTCTATTTTAGGTAAAACTGAAGAATATAGTGAAGTTATTAAGCAAAAACGCGAACCAGGTTATGCAGCACTTAACTTGATGGAAAAACACTTAACCTCTCACATTTTTTTTGTGGGAGAGCGTTACACGATTGCTGATATTTCCTTATTTGCTTACACTCATGTAGCGGACGAAGGTGGGTTCGATTTAACACAATTTCCTGCTATTCAAACTTGGATAGAAAGAGTCAAAGCTCAACCAAGATACATTAGTATTACACAAGCATAACTTGAGCAATTAAATTAAAGCGAACAGCTATTTATATCCACGTAACAATAAGTAAAGAGCCAGAGAACTAACTCTCTGGCTCAAGGTTGGAGACAAAAAAATCATCAAATAAAGGCTAACTTGGGTAAGAACCTAAATTCTTCCCAGGTTATGTAGCCCTAAAACAGCGCCTACTCCTAAGATATGACCAAAGGCGGTGCTTGCTAAAAGGGCTGGTAAACCAAAACCACCAAAGAGATTAGCTGAGGGTAGTCCTGGTTCTGCATTGGGATATTTGATGGTAGATTTAGCAAAGGCAATGGCAATGATATTAGCAATAATGATAATCAGTCCAACTGTCGGACTCCATTGCAGGGGTGTGGTTGCAGCAGCGAGTAAGGTTGAAGTAAACACCTGATTTGCTCCTGAGATTTATTAATGATTGAAAATATAATCTGAAACTTTCCGACGCAAATTCAACAAAATACCCAATTTTGCATCAATATTTAACAGTTATTCTCACTACTTAATACAACTCGCTCTCAATGTGGTGAGTTAACTGTGCTAGCTGGTTTGAATTTCAACTTCAGAAGTCAGCAGTTAATTTGTTTAAAATTATACCTACTTTTCAAATAGCCAGGAGAATTATATAGAGGTTTATACAAAGCAAATTTTAGTCACAGTCTTCGGGTTGCAAAAATAACATATAGTTTTGACAGTGAGCTACTTAGCTACATTCGAGATTTATTGTAAACTTTAAAACTTATAATTTAAGCTTATACTTGACTTTATCTTTATAGTTAATTTTTTATTTTCCTGGTTGCTCTACACCCACTAGAGAAATCAAAAATTTCATCCTCCTGTAGTTAGATTTGTTGGGCGTAGTGAATATAATTCCTAACCCCTAACTCTTACTATCACTTTGTGCAACTAACGTTAATGCGTCTATCAAGGGAATTATATCTGCATAAATAAAAATATAATTTTTATCTATCAAAAGTATGAGATACAATTGACACTCTCAGGTCTAAAGACACTGAGATTCTTTAATCAAAGACATGACTTGCTCATCCAGGATTACTCCAGCATGAGTAGTGGTCGCATCTCCTAAAGCGTTGCTTGCGTCTAGCGCAAAGGTTCCGGTATGCCCTACCGTACCCAATCCTCGACTAAGTATAATTCTAGCTGCGTTCTCATCCCTGTCCATCACACATCCGCATGAACATACGTGCGTTCTAGTGGATAGTGTTTTTTTGACAATTTCACCACTTTTGACAATTTCACCACAGCTAGAGCATTCTTGACTCGTGTATTGCGGATTAACCGCAACCGTGACACGTTTAAATACTTTCGCTAAGTACTCAACCCAGACACGGAACTGATACCAAGATGCGTCATTGATAGACTTAGCTAAACAATGATTTTTCACCATATTTTTAATCCTCAAATCTTCGTATGCAATCAAGTCGTTAGACTGAACTACGCACCGTGCTAATTTCACAGCATGGTCTTTACGTTGCCTACTTATTTTGAGGTGGCGTTTACCTAAAATCTGTCTAGCTTTGCCCCTATTCTTTGAACCTTTCACCTTTCTGGAAACACGACGTTGAGAACGCTTAAGAACCCTTTCACCTGTACGCAAAAACTTTGGGTTCTCAAACATTACACCATCGGAGTCGGTGTAGTATTCTTTCAATCCCACATCTAACCCTACTGTATTGCCAGTTGGTTCTATGTTTTCAAAACGGTCTATATCAATGCAAAACTGAACATACACACCATCCGCACGTTTTACCAGTCTCACCCGTTTAATCTGGTTAATTTGGTAGAAGTGCAAATCACGAGTCCCTTTGAGTTTTAAACGACCAATACCTTTTTTGTCAGTGAATGTTATAGATTTACGATCGTCGGCGAGCTTCCACCCTGATGTTTTATACTCAACTGAGCGACAATCTTTCTGGAATTGAGGATACCCTGTCTGGGAAAATCGCTCTACTTGGGGAGACCCCAAGACCGCGTTTTCCGCTTTTAAACCTGGAATACCTTTCTTGCAGTTGTCATAAAACCGAGAGATAGAAGACCATGCTCTCTCAGCAGAAGCTTGACGAGCCATTGAATTGAGTTCATTCGCAAAGGGAAAGTTAGCCGCAAGCACAGCACAATATTTCTGCAAATCGTTTTTACCTGTATCTTTAACATCCATCCATAGCCGAATACAGCTATTACGAATGAACTTTGCAGTCCGAATTGCCTCATCTACTGCTGTAAATTGGGTTGACTTCCCATAAGCTTTAAACTCAAAAACAAGCATCCTTCTTACCTCCTGTCTTATACTACCATAGTTGGTATAAAAAGTTAGCGGTTAGGAAAGATTGAATGCGGTTGAAACCGCACGAGTCGCTTATATCTCAGGGCTGAAGCCACTGAGCTTTACGCTTACCGGCTAATTTGTAAATATTTTCCTCTATCTAAAGAAATTAAATATAAATAATTAACCGAAAATTATACTTCTGGCAGAAGATGTAAAAAAAAATATTATATATTATATATATTAAATTGAATTGAAACAAATATTCATCAGGGTTACTAAACAATTCAGGTAAGTGTGCTATACACGAACTTGGAACAGTCTAAAGCTTTGTTAAAATCAGCAACACACAAACTATGAACTCTACCGAAAAACGTATCGCCTTAATTTCCGTCCACGGAGATCCGGCGATTGAAATAGGGAAAGAAGAAGCTGGGGGACAAAATGTTTATGTGCGCCAAGTGGGTGAAGCACTAGCGCAGCTGGGATGGCAAGTTGATATGTTTACCCGCAAGGCGAGTCTGGAGCAAGGCTCAATTGTTAAGCATAGCGACAATTGTCGAACTATTCGTTTAAAAGCTGGGCCTCTTGAGTTTGTGCCACGAGATGAAATTTTTGAATATCTGCCAGAATTTGTGGATAATTTCCTCAAATTTCAAGTAAAAAATGAGATTACATACCAGTTAGTTCACACTAACTATTGGCTCTCTAGTTGGGTGGGAATGGAGTTAAAGAAAATCCAAGAGAGTAAGCAGGTTCATACTTACCACTCACTAGGAGCAGTCAAGTACAATACTATAGAAGATATTCCTCTAATTGCTAGTCAGCGATTAGCTGTGGAAAAACAGGTGTTAGAAACAGCAGAGCGAATTGTGGCGACAAGTCCGCAAGAACAGCAACACATGCGATCGCTAGTTTCCACTGAAGGTAACATCGATATCATTCCCTGCGGCACAGATATTCAACGGTTTGGTTCCATTGGGCGAGAAGCAGCCAGGGCTGAAATGGAAATCGCCAAAGATGCCAAAGTTGTATTATATGTAGGACGTTTTGACCAACGCAAAGGTATAGAAACCCTAGTGCGTGCAGTAAACGAGTCTGGGCTGCGTGACTCTAAGAATCTCCAGCTAATTATTGGTGGTGGTAGTACTCCAGGTAACAGCGACGGCATTGAGCGCGATCGCATTGAGCAAATCGTTCAAGACTTAGGAATCACTGACTTAACCATCTTTCCTGGCCGTCTCGGTCAAGATATTTTACCAACTTACTACGCAGCTGCCGATGTCTGCGTTGTTCCTAGTCATTACGAACCCTTTGGACTGGTCGCCATCGAAGCAATGGCAAGCGGTACACCAGTTGTGGCTAGTGATGTCGGCGGACTTCAGTTTACTGTAGTGAACGAAGAAACTGGTTTATTAGCGCCACCACAAGATGTAGGTGCTTTTGCGTCTGCCATTGACCGAATTCTCTTAGATCCAGAGTGGCGAGATGAATTGGGTAAAGCTGGCAGAAAGCGTGTCGAAAGCAAATTTAGTTGGCATGGTGTCGCAACTCAGTTGAGTGAACTTTACACCCAATTGTTAGAGCCATCAGCAAAAGAACCTGCATTGCTTGTTAAATAGTGTTTCAAGCAACCTAATATACTTCAAATAAAATCATCTTACATACCGATAAATTCTTTTGGAGAGAGACGCAAGATTTTGCGTCTCTAGATTTTTTATGGGATCAATTGGGGGATGCCTACATTATTAGAGATGATAGAAGTATACTGAGCATCGACCTTTGAACGCGAACGGCTATGCAACCAGTTGACTTCACCACCCTTACAGCTACTTGTAGCGAAATACGCGCTAACTGGCTGCCCTCGCGCACAGAACAGGTTTATCAGCGCGATCGCTACACTATTGCTATAGCATTACGCACCCTGAAACAGCGTGATTGGCTACAGATTTCTTGGCATCCCCAAGCTGCACATATTTGCATCGGCGATCCGCCACCGCGATCGCCAGATACTTTTACTTTTAGCCAACAATTAATACACCAATTGGGTGGTTTGGCGCTGGTAGGTATTGAAGCGATCGCCCCTTGGGAGCGTGTTATCGATTTACAATTTGCCCGTCGTCCGGGAGAAAGCGCCTTATATCATGTCTATGCAGAAATCATGGGCAAATATAGCAACGTTATTCTTACCGATGCCAGCAATATAATTATCACCGCAGCCCATCAAGTTAGTCAGCAGCAATCAAGTGTCCGTCCCATCCAAACCGGACAACCTTATGAAACACCACCCAAACTGACTGGAACTGTCCCCAGTTTGAGCGAATCCCAAGAACGTTGGCAAGAACGGGTAAGTTTAGTGCCAGGAGCAATCAAGCGGCAATTGCTGAAAAGTTATAGTGGTTTGAGTGCAGCGTTACTAGAGTTAATGCTGCTAGAAGCAAATATCGCACCAGAAACATCCACCGATACTCTCAACCCCGACGATTGGCGACGGCTATTTGAGCGTTGGCAAGAATGGCTGCAAGCTTTAGATTCCAAGAAATTTCAACCCGCTTGGACAAAAGATGGCTATACCGTCATGGGTTGGGGTGTAGTTGAAAAAGTTAAAGATATCCAGGAGTTGCTCAACCGTTACTACAGTAAACAAATTGACCAACAGCTATTTTCCCAATTGCGCCATCAGTTAAGTCAGAAATTGAATAATATTCTGACAAAATTACGGAATAAAGCTCAAACCTTTACAACGCGCTTGCAGCAATCAGATCGAGCCGACGAATATCGACAAAAAGCTGATTTATTAATGGCTCACCTGCAAAACTGGCAACCGGGGATGAAAGAAATTATCCTTGCTGATTTTGAGACAAATTTGCCAGTAGCGATCGCTCTGTTGCCAGAGAAAAATGCCGTCCAAAATGCCCAAAGTCTTTACAAACAGCACCAAAAGCTTAAACGCGCTCGTTCTGCTGTTGAACCGCTACTGTTAGAAGTACAGACAGAAATTGAGTATTTAGAACAAGTAGAAGCTGCGATCGCTCAGATAGATACCTACCAAACATCTGAAGATTTACGAGCTTTAGAAGAAATTCGCGAAGAGTTGATTGGGCAAAAGTATTTAGAAGATCCAGAATACCGCAGCCGTAGCGCAAACGAACCTCCCAGCACCAACTTTCATCGTTACCTTACCCCCAGTGGTTTTGAAGTACTAATTGGCCGCAACAATCGCCAAAATGACCAATTAACCTTTCGTGTAGCTGGGGATTATGACATCTGGTTCCACGCTCAAGAAATTCCAGGGAGCCATTTACTACTACGGCTAGAACCCGGTGCTGTGGCAGAAGAAGCTGATTTGCAATTTGTAGCTAATCTTGCAGCTTACTACAGTCGTGCCCGTCAAAGCGACCAAGTGCCAGTAGTTTATACCCAGCCAAAACATGTCTACAAACCCAAAGGAGCAAAACCGGGAATTGCCATTTACAAGCAGGAGAGCATTATCTGGGGAAAACCACAAATAGTCATTGGTCATTAGTCATTGGTCATTGGTCATTGGCAGAATGAAAAATTACATCTTTTCCCCTGCTTCCCCTGCTTCCCCTGCCATCTATGCCCTGCGATTTGCTGAATTACTCTAATAGATAGAGGCTTTTAAGTTTTGCTCATATCTTTTTTTGATGAATATTCAGGAAAAAACTGTGTTGACTGTTACAATATTGTTAAGAAAAGTTGCCCGTTGCATTTTGGGAACGCGCAATTGGGTTTTAACTCTCTTGAGAAGACAACGCAAAAAACATTTTCTAGACCAGCTGTGGGAGGCTGGTCTTTTTGTCTTTAACCACTAACCATATATTGTGATTGATAGGATATTGGGCTTAATTGAAGCGATCGCCTGAGATAGATTTTACACTTAGGTGCATCTAGCTCTTAACAAATGTCCACTCTAAAACCTTGATGGGGGCTGACTGAAATGCTTGACTCAGTTCCGCGCTGCTTTCAAATTTTACTTGAAACAAGTCACAGGCTTCGACGTTGACCGCAAATTGTTTTTCGCGATCCGGCCAAGGTTTGACAGTAACTAAGCCATCAAGACGCTGCATGATGTCGTAGCGCTGCTCGTCGGGGCCTTTGCTAATTTCTAAAAACCGCTCATCGTCAGGTATTTTCTGCTGACAGAGGATGAGAGAAAGGCGATCGCACCATTGCATAAATGCATAGGCTGCATCAACCCATACAGACTTTTGCGCTTTTGGCCCATCATCTGGCTAACATCACAATATATCGCAGAAAGGCTGTTTTGATTTAACGTTGCCAAAGCAAAAAGCTCATTGGCCTTTTGCTTTAGACAGTGCATTCAATGCCAGGAACCGGACTTGAACCGGTGACACGAGGATTTTCAGTCCTCTGCTCTACCAACTGAGCTATCCCGGCTGGGGCTTTTGTGAGCCACGATTAATAAATGTAGCAAACATTCAAGAATATAGCAAGCCCTTGGAGAAAAAAGATTTAGGCAGCTTTCAAATTCAACTTAAACCAGATGAAAACCGCTACAAATAGCAGAAATTGGACAAGAACAATACTTGGGCCAGAAGCAAAGTTGAAAACGCCTGAGACAATGATGCCAGCAATGCTGCTAATGGAACCAACTATCACTGATATGACTAGAAAGCGGCTAAAGTGGTGACTCATCAATTTGGCGGTAGAGGCAGGAATAACCAAAAAAGCGTTCACCAGTAAAACGCCGACAGCTTTAATCGCTACGGCAACGGCAAGTGAAAGCAAGACTACAAAGATGTAGCGGTACAACTGGACGGGAATACCTTGAACTTGTGCTACATCGGGGTTAAGGGTCAATAATATTTGCTGTCGCATGGTTGAGAGTAAAAATATGCTACCTCCCATAAGTACCAGCAACGTCAAAATCAAATCTGTGGTGTCGATCGCTAGAATATCGCCGAACAGCACAGCCATCAAGTTGCCACGATATCCTTTAATTAGGCTCGTGAGAATTAAACCGATCGCTAATGCCCCAGATAGCACTATGCTAAGGACGCTATCGCTGCCTAAATCGGTTTTGTCGATGAAGTAGAGGACAATCACCCCGAAAACCAAGGTAAAAGGTAACAGCATCCAAGTAGGATTTATTTGTAGCAGCACGCCTAAGGCCACACCTACTAATGCTGCATGACCAACCGCGTGGCTGAAAAAGGATAACTGGCGCAAGGTGACAAAACTACCCAACATCCCACCAAGTATTCCCATTAACACAGCACCAACGATCGCACGCTGTATAGAGGGAAGTACTAACAACTCTAGCAAGTCATTACTACTAGCGATCGCTAGCCTTGCTATCTGACAATCATTGAAGAAATTCATACTTATGGGCATTTAATGTTGGTGCTGGTAGCGACTGAAACCTGGGCCGTAGGTTGCTAACAGGTTTTGCGGTGAGAGGGCAATTTCTGGCTTACCAGTACAAACAATGCTTTGGTTCAGGCAAAGCACGCGATCGCAATGGCGATTTACCATATCAATATCATGAGAAACTTGTAATACCGTCCAACCCTCCTCCCGCTTTAATTCATTTAGCAAAGCGTAAAAATCTGCTGAACCTTGCACATCAACACCAGCAAAGGCTTCATCCAATACCAACAGTTTCCGAGGCATTACCAAACAATAAGCCAACAACACCCGCTTGAGTTGACCGCCGCTAAGAGTACCAATAGCTTGATGCTGTAAATGATAAGCATCGGTTCGCCGTAAAGCTTCTACTACTGCTGCCGATTTTTCTTTATCTTGTCTCCACAGCTTGGAGAAAAATAAATCTCCCCTTTTCCATTCCTTAGCCCATCCCAGTCCCACCAATTCGCTAACAGAAATAGGAAAACTGCGGTCAAAGATGAAATTTTGCGGCATGTAGCCCAACAAATGACGCAAACGCCCCAGCCTTGCAATTGGGCGACCGAATATTTCAATCGTACCAGCACTTCGAGGGATCAAATCTAAAACCGCTTTTACCAGAGTACTTTTACCAGCACCATTGGGGCCAACTATGGCTGTATCTGTTCCCGGCAATAATTCAAATGAAACATCTCGAACAGCGAGATAACTACCTTGATAGACAGTTAATCCTTCTACTTTAAAAATAGCAATGTCATTAGTCATTGGTTATTGGTCATTGGTTATTGGTCATTGGTCATTGATTTTCACAAAGGACAAATGACTAACTTATCTACATGAAGTTTCTAGAATTTGCAAGTTAGCTTTCATCGCCTTAAAGTAATGTTGTGGATCTGTTTCGCCAGTTTCTAGGGAATCCAGAGGACGCAAAGTTAACTTCAAGTCTTTTGAGAGGCTACTTAGGAGTTTGTTATCTACTCCTGGTTCGCTAAATAAAGCTTTAACTTTGTACTTTTTTACAGCATTGACCGCATTTTGTACATCAGTTGGTGAAAGTTGATCTTCGGGAATTTGCACCACAGCAACTTGTTTGAGGTTATAGCGTTTAGCTAAATATGGAAACGCATCATGAAAGGTAATAAAGGTACAACTAGGAGTTTTCTGTAAAGTCTGCTGAAATTCACCGTTTAAACTTTCTAATTCTTTAATATAAGCCGCAGCATTAGCCTCGTAAGTAGCTTTATTTGCCGGGTCAGCAGCGATTAATCCATCCCGAATATTAGTTACCTCTTGTTTTGCCAAAACTGGATCTAACCAAACATGAGGATTACCTTGGGGGTGTTCGCGATCTTGTTCATCTTTCCCTGTTTTCACAACAGGTGAAATTTCATTTAAGGGTTTAATACCATTACTGGCATCAATTTCAACTAATTTGGCGTTTTGGGCATTTTTGACAGTATTTTCCAGAAATCCCTCCAAACCTAAACCATTTTTTACTAACACATTCGCAGTTGCGATCGCTTTAACATTTTCAGGTGTCGCTTGGTATTCATGTACCTCCGTACCCGGCGGCACTAGAATTTCGACATCTGCCACATTCCCAACAACTGCCTTAGTAAACAAATATATCGGCAAAAATGTCGTCACTACTTTAGTTTTCCCTAACTGCGCTACTGGCGTGGATGTAGTCGCCTGTGCTGGCGGCGACTGTTGAGAAGTTGATCCCTGATTCGGATTCGATTGGCTACAGCCACCAGTCATTGACAACATTAACAGAGCAATTATGGACAATATGCCCCTTCTTTGTCTGCCTATTTTCAGTCCTCTGCAATTCCCCATACAGTGTTTTCTCCTCAAAATGGCTGCAACGCCTGCCTCTGTCAAAAGGAATTTTGACAATGAGACTTATTCTAAATTTATACTATAATAATTCTCATTCTCATTCAAGACACATAATATTATTCTGAGTTTTCTGTGTAATAAGTAACAACAAAATTTTTCAGATGGTACAGCCCTCAGTAATTTAGTTTTCTCTGAATAATTAGGAATTCTTGACTTTTTTTGTTAAAAAGTTTGCTTACTTCTGATAAGATTACTGACAAATATTCTTATGAAAAACACGTTCAAAAAAACGTGTTCTGGGTGTGAATTGGAGATCAGTGTGAGGAGAAAAATGCAAAAATTCTGTAAATATCTGCTAGTTAGTCCAGCAGTTTGCTGTGCATTGCTATTTGTGAATACTGCTGCATTTGCAGGTGAAACATCTAGTACGTCTGAAATCAATCAACCGCAAGTTTTAGCTAATCCAGACATCAAAGCTGAGAACATAGCGCCAGATCGGGCAATGGCACAAGTTACTTCTGTGTCTCAATTTTCTGATGTACAACCCACCGACTGGGCATTCCAAGCATTACAGTCTTTAGTTGAGCGTTATGGCTGTATTGCCGGATACCCAAATAGCACTTATCGCGGTAATCGGGCATTGACGCGATATGAGTTTGCTGCTGGTTTGAATGCTTGTCTCGATCGCGTTAACGAACTGATTGCTACAGCCACAGGCGATTTAGTTAAGAAAGAAGATTTAGCCACATTACAAAAACTGCAAGCAGACTTTTCAGCAGAACTGACGACACTCCGAGGTCGTGTAGATGCAGTAGAAGCTAAAAGTGCTGAATTGGAGACGCATCAATTCTCAACCACAACCAAGCTGAATGGTGAAGTCGTAATTGCGATCGCAAGTGTTGTAAGTGGTAATACAGTTAATGGTCAAGAAGTCAACCAAAATGCTGTCCTCGCAGACCGGGTACGTCTGAACCTCGACACCAGTTTCACGGGTAAAGATTTACTCAGAACACGACTTCAGGCAACAAATCTAGACCCCTTCTCTCAGACTGCTACCTTTACACCAGAAGGTGACTTCCGATTTGCTGGTGGTAACAACAGTAATGGAGTTGTGATAGATGCATTATTGTATCAGTTCCCTCTCGGTAGTAAAACAGGTATCACCCTGGAAGCAAACGCAGGTGCAATTGATGATTTCACTAACACCGTCAACCCATACCTAGATGGGGACGGTGGTAGCGGTGCCCTTTCCCATTTTGGAACTCGCAACCCAATTTATTATCTAGCCAATGGTGCTGGTATCGGAATCAAACACGAGTTCAGTGATAAGCTCGAACTAAGCTTGGGGTATTTAGCAAATGATGCTGCTAACCCTCAACTAGGCTCTGGACTATTCAATGGTGCTTATGGTGCTATGGCACAGTTAACTGTTAAGCCTAGCAACCAAATTACCCTTGGTTTGACCTACCTTAACGCCTACAAAAATACTTTTTTTGCCAATGGTAGTGGTGGTAGCAATAACGCTAATGACATATTGGAGAATGCTTCTAGTAACTCCTACGGTATAGAAGCATCCTTTCAACCTAGCTCAAAATTCGTGATTGGCGGTTGGGCTGGCTTGACCAAAGCTCGCGTCCTTTCGGTTACTCCTGGGGATGCTGAAATCTGGAACTATGCCGTCACACTGGCTTTCCCCGATCTTGGGAAAACAGGTAACATTGCAGGCATCATTGTGGGTATGGAACCTAAAGTTACCAGCGTGAGCAGTTCTCTCAGCAATGCAGGTATTAATAAAGATCCAGACACTTCATATCACATTGAAGGTTTCTATCAATATAAGTTGAGTGACAATATCAGCATCACCCCAGGAGTTATCTGGCTAACAGCGCCAGATCATAACAATCAAAACGATGATATCGTCATTGGTACAGTGAGAACCACATTCACTTTCTAATTCAATACTGTTCGGTTAAGGCAAGAGACGCGATGAATCGCCGTCTCTACAATAATCAGTCTTTCGTAGAGACGGCGATTTATGGTGCCTTTGTGATGATTTATATCATGTTCGCTTGATTACTTATTAAACTCGAAGAACCCCACCCCGCCCCGCAGGCGGCTACGGTGTACACACATCTCTGTACGAAACCCAAAATCGTTGAAGATCCCCCTAAATCCCCCTTAAAAAGGGGGACTTTGATTCCAGTTCCCCCCTTTTTAAGGGGGGTTAGGGGGGATCAACAAGTACCTAAAATCACAGCTAAATACTTTTCAAACATCCTCTAAATAGGGAAATTCACTGAAGCAATTATGTTTGCACACCAAATGCCTCTGGATCTACTCCCCAATTTACCCAGCAAATTGCCTCACGCGCTGATTTAATTGTCGGTGGAACTCGCAAAGCGTGAATAAAGCTTGTGCTAGGACAAGTCATTTTTAATAAATAAATTGATTCTTCATCAACATCATTATCTATTTTTAATAGCGTGTATTCTTGCCAAGTATCTAATTCAATTGCTTGTAATTCTTGGCAAATTCTGGCGTAACCGATACCCTCAATTAATACTCGCCGTAGTTCGGCGTTTTCCTCTGATAAAAGCCAATTAGCTTGCCATTGCTGCGGGTGGATTTTACCGTATTTTTCCGGCAAGGTTACGCCGTGGTATGAGTACAAACTATATCCATCGGTAAATTCAATCGCGGGTTCACCCTCAGCGTGGAGGCGGTTTTCATTGTCGAAGCGCAGGTGAAGGGGGCGATCGCAGACAATACAAATATTTTTACCTGCGAAAATCCAGCCGCACTCTTTGACTACTGACTCAAAGGAATTCCATTTCACTGGATCGTATACACAATCCAAAACCGAAATACAAAAATCATCTAAACTTGCACCGCAAGCTAATATTTCATAGTGAATGCAGTCATCCTTGGCATTTTCCACTTCAAGTTGTAGTTGACTTTCCAATTGTCTGTCTAATTCGCTCCACAATTCCCAGCAATGGTTACAATTATTTATACTAATCTCTAGTTTTGTTTTTAATTCAAACCTCAGTAGAGAATGAAGTTCGCCATCAATTTGTTTATATAATTCATCCTCTAGGTCGTTACATACGTTTGCAGGCGGTAGTTCATAAATACATAATTTCCCCCACAGATCCAAACCATCCCAATCGCTACCAAGTTCTTGTGATAATTTGCTTAAAGTAGTTATCAAAGCAGCATTCGGGCTATCATAAAAAACTATCTCAGGTTCTTCCATACCAATCAAAACATAAGTAGCTTTGACCGCTTCTGCCGCTTTTTCGCGATCAATTCGCTCAGTTGAAAGCGCGATCGCTCGCCACTTTTCCCGATAAACTGGAATCAAAGCCTCTTGCTCAGGTGTTAGCATGTAAATCATTTTTACTAATCAAGAATTTTTACCTATTTGAACAATTTCTAAATGGGGAAATCCTTTAAGCAATTATGTTTGCACACCAAATTCTTCTGGATCTACACCCCAATTTACCCAGCTAATTGCTTCAAGTGCTGAGTTCATATTCGGTGGAACTCGTAAGGCATGAATAAAGTTTGTGCTAGGACAAGTCATTTTTAGTAAATGAATAGCTTCTTCATCAACATCAGCATCAATTTTTAATAGTGTGTATTCAGCCCAAGTATCTAATTCAATAGCTTGCAATTCTTCGCAAATTCTGGCGTAACCAATACCCTGAATTAACACTCGCCGTAGTTCGGCATTTTCTTCTGTTAAAAGCCATTGAGATTGCCATTGCTGCTGGTGGATTTTACCGTATTTTTCAGGCAAGGTTACGCCGTGGTAGGAGTAAAGGCTATATCCATCAATAAATTCAATAGCGGGTTCGCCTTCAGCGTGGAGGCGATTTTGATTGTCGAAGCGTAGGTGAAGGGGGCGATCGCAGATAATTGCTACTTTTTCAAAAGCAAAAATCCAGCCACATTCTATAATCAATGATTGATAGTGCTGGAATTTTTTCACATCATAATCAAAATTTAAAACCTTAAAATAAAAATCATATACACTAGCTACTGTAGCATTTTTATCTGGTTGCCAGGATTTCCAATAAACGTTCCCTATATGAGAACCTAAACTTTTTCTTAGAAAAAACCACAATCGCTTTCCAATCCGGTTATGTAGTTTTGTCCCAGGTTGATGTAACTTTTCATATATTTTGGTAATGAGTTCAGGTTGGAGATGTGTATATAATAGTCCATGCCCGTAATCCCAACCATTACTATCCAATTCCAAATAAAGACAATTATATAATATTTTGGTATCTATTGTCTGAAATATTGGTAAATTCATTACTTCATGAAAAAAGTCTATTTGCTTACCGAGGAGTTCTGGTAGAGGCTGAAAAACTTTTTCTTGCTTTTTTATTCGGCTTACAGATGATTTATTTAATCTGCTAATAATAGGAAATTCCAATTTTTGTATTAATTGGTCAAATTTATTTAGAAACATCTCACTGAAAGCAGCATACGGACTATCACAAAAGATAATCTCAGGTACTTCAAAGCCAAAGGCAGCATAAGCAACTTTTAAGGCTTCAGAGGCTTTTTCACGATCAATCCGCTCAGTTGAAAGCGCGATCGCTCTCCACTTTTCCCGATAAACTGGAATCAAAGCCTCTTGCTCAGGCGTTAACTTTTCAATCAGCGACATAACGCCACCCTTCCGGCTCGTATTCCCTCTGAATTTTCACCATCCAGTCACCTTGGGGAATAGAAATAGCTTTATGCTCCTCATGAGCTAGTAATGCCGTCTCTGAAAACACACGCAAATAAAATGTGCTATCTTTCTCGTATAATTCTGCCTTTCCCTCAGTAATGCGATGCTTATGCCCCGTAACTTCGCCTTCTGCCAAAGTTAAGTGAGGTATTTTTTGTCCTTCAATTTGCTGCACAGGCAGTAAGATTACATCACCTTGGCGAATCGGTTTCATGGTTTTGCTTTCCTGGCATGGGTACAAACCCCACTTCGCTTTTGCTCTCAAGTTTGGTTTAATTTTGGCACAAGCTATATGAAAGTGGGAATTGGAAATTGGGTAATAATCAATAGTTCTTCTTCCCCTGCTTCCCCTGCTTCCCCTGCTTCCCCTACTCCCCTACTCCCCATTCCTCAAGATATTTTAAAAACTGTAGTCGCCAATTATGCGTTAGATAAGTTAAAGATTGAAATAGCTGGAAATTCACACCCAGCGTAGCCTCATCTATCCCTTGGGACAGACTGGGGCATAAGTTCACAGGGTTTTCTCCTAAGCAGACAGTTTATGTGAGGATTAAATCACCGCCCTAAGCGCGACTTATCTTGACAATTTGCAAAAATTACCTCAATTTGACTGTTTAGCTTAGTAGCTATTCTTTTTATTAAAATTTCCATGTCAACTCTCGTCATCGTCGAATCTCCAACCAAAGCTCGTACCATTCGCAACTACTTGCCAGCAGGCTATCGGGTGGAAGCGTCTATGGGTCATGTGCGTGACTTACCCCAGTCGGCTAGTGAAATTCCTGCTGCCGTAAAAGGGGAATCATGGGCGCAGCTAGGGGTAAATGTGGACGCCGACTTTGAACCGGTATATGTTGTCCCGAAAGACAAAAAGAAAATTGTCACCCAGCTTAAAGAAGCCCTTAAAGATGTAGATGAACTGATTCTGGCAACGGACGAAGACCGGGAAGGCGAAAGCATTAGTTGGCATTTATACCAATTGCTGAAGCCGAAGGTTCCGACTAAGCGGATGGTGTTTCACGAAATTACCCAAGAGGCGATCAAAAAAGCTCTGAAAAACTGCCGCCAAATCGATGAGCAGTTGGTTCGCGCCCAAGAAACGCGGCGGATTTTAGATCGACTTGTGGGTTATACTCTCTCTCCCCTGCTATGGAAAAAAATCGCCTGGGGATTATCGGCTGGGCGGGTGCAATCTGTAGCTGTGCGGCTTTTAGTCACTAGAGAACGCCAACGCCGCGCTTTCCATGAAGGTACATACTGGGATTTGAAAGCCAGTTTGTCAAAGGAAAAAACCCCCTTTGCTGCTCAGTTGGTAACATTGGCAGGAACCAAAATTGCTAACGGTAGCGATTTTGACGCAACGACTGGACAAATTACCGCAGGTCGGAATGTCTTGTTGCTCAATGAAGATCAAGCGATCGCTCTCAAGGAACGCCTAACTGGGAAAACCTGGAGTGTTACCGAGATGGAAGAACGCCCAGTGACGCGCAAGCCGTCGCCACCGTTTACCACCTCGACGTTGCAACAAGAATCTAACCGGAAACTGCGCCTGTCAGCCCGCGACACGATGCGCGTTGCCCAGAATTTGTACGAACAAGGGTATATTACCTATATGCGGACAGATTCAGTGCATTTGTCAGATCAAGCGATCGCAGCTGCTCGGAGTTCTGTAGAAAAGCTTTACGGTCAACAATATCTCAGTCCCCAACCCCGGCAATACACCACTAAATCCAAAGGCGCACAAGAGGCACACGAAGCAATTCGTCCAGCAGGTAGCACCTTTCGCACGCCCCAAGAAACCGCTTTGGGCGGTCGAGAACTTGCTATCTACGATTTGATTTGGAAGCGGACTGTCGCCTGTCAAATGGCTGATTCCCGCCAAACTCAAATTACCGTGCAATTGCAAGTCGAGGATGCGGGATTCCGTTCTTCTGGCAAACGGATTGAATTTCCTGGATACTTACGCGCCTATGTCGAAGGCTCAGATGACCCAGAAGCAGCACTGGAAGACCAGGAAGTAATTTTGCCGAATCTGAAAGTAGGCGATCGCCCCAATTGTACAGAACTGGAAGCAGTTGGACATGAAACCCAACCTCCAGCTAGATACACCGAAGCTTCTTTGGTGAAAACCTTAGAAAGCGAAGGTATTGGTCGTCCCAGTACCTACGCCAGCATCATTGGCACAATCATCGACAAAGGTTATGCCCATTTGGTGAGTAACGCTCTTATTCCCACCTTCACCGCTTTTGCCGTCACCGACTTACTGGAAAAACATTTCCCAGACATTGTTGATCCTAGTTTCACCTCGAAAATGGAGCAAACCCTTGATGACATTTCTACAGGTGAAGTGAAATGGTTGCCCTACTTGAAGAATTTTTATCTCGGAGAAAAAGGGCTGGAAACCCTCGTAAAAGAAAGAGAAAGCCAAATTGATGCCACCAAAGCTAGAACTGTAGAACTCGAAAATCTAGATGCCAAAGTCCGCATTGGTAAATATGGCCCCTACATTGAAGTCGAAAATGGTGAGGGGGTAATCACCGCTTCAATTCCCAAAGACCTGACACCAGCCGACCTCGACCCCAAACAGGTAGAAGTGTTGCTGCGACAAAAAATCACAGGCCCCGATCAGGTAGGACGGCATCCCGAAACTGGCGAACCGATTTATGTGAAAATTGGCGCTTACGGGCCTTATGTCCAATTGGGCGACAAAACCGACGAAAACCCCAAACCGAAACAAGCCTCACTACTCAAAGGTGTTACCCCAGAAACCGTTACCTTGGAAATGGCTGTTGGTCTATTGGCACTACCCCGGACATTGGGAGTTCATCCAGTCACTGGTAGCAAAGTCCAAGCAAGTTTGGGACGCTTTGGCCCTTATGTCGTTCATGACCAGGGTAAGGAGGGGAAAGACTACCGCTCCCTGAAAGCTGCTGACAATGTATTGACAATTAGCCTAGAGCGTGCATTAGAACTATTGTCCGAACCAAAAAAGGGACGCAGTTCCACCAACAGCAAGTCCAAGGCAGCCTTGCGTGAATTGGGTACACATCCAGAGGACGGAGAAACAATTAACATCTACGATGGCCCTTATGGCCCTTACATCAAGCATGGCAAAACTAATGTGAGTATCCCAGAAGGTCAAACGGTAGAAGATATAACCCTGAGTGAGGCGCTGAACTTGTTGGCAGCTAAGACATCGACAGCGAAATCGACTCGGAAAACGACTAAATCAACGAGTTCCAAATCTAAGTCAACTGCTAAGTCAACGACGGCTACTAAAAAAAAGGCAGCAGAAGGTTAATTGCAAGTCAAGAGTCCAAAGTCTAATCTTTAACTCTTGACCCTTGATATCCATCCTTGATAGGATGCAGTTCGGTAGGTTGCAAGTGTGATACTCTAAAAAGTAAGGGAAAACACAACGCCAAATTTTAGAAGTGGCTTATGTCCCAAATACGGGATTGTGTTTCAGCCCGATTGGAAGCCAGAAGTGCGACAATATGCCATTTTCTGCGTACCTGTTAATCAAAAATTGAGGTAGTATCTCAGGAGCGTTCAGTTCATGGACTATATAGAAAAGGTGCTGGAAAAGCTTAAGGAATTAGCTCGCAGGCTAATTGAAAGTCTGTTAGGGCCGGAGGCTGAACCGGAACCGGAACTGATTCCGATTCCTGTGAACGATCGCACGCGTCGTCGTCACTAGACCCAAAGTGCTGAACTCGACGTTGCAACCCTTAAGCATTCTGGCACTGCATGGGCCAAACTTAAATTTGCTAGGACAGCGAGAACCAGGAATTTATGGTTCGTTGACACTAGCCGAAATTAACCGCCTGTTAGACGAAGAAGCATTCAAGTTACAGGCGAAAGTTTTTCCTTTGCAGTCAAATCATGAAGGAATTTTGGTAGATAGCATTCATGGCGCATTAGGACTACATCAGGGAATTTTGATTAACGCAGGGGCGTATACTCACACCAGTGTGGCATTGCGAGATGCGATCGCGGCTGTTAACTTGCCCACTGTTGAAGTCCATCTGAGTAATATATATCGGCGGGAAGATTTTCGCCATCATTCATACATCGCCGCAGTTGCGATCGGGCAAATAAGTGGTTTTGGCGTTCAAAGTTACTTGTTGGGCTTACAAGCATTAGTGAGTTATTTGAGAGTTTAAGAGTTAGGAGGAGAGACGCGATGAATCGCGCCTGTAGTAAAGTTAAGAATTAGCAATCTTTCATTAACCCCTCACTCCTCACTTTTAACAACATAATTTATGCTTTACTCTCCTATGAGTCGGTTTAGAG
Organism: Nostoc sp. 'Peltigera membranacea cyanobiont' 213; assembly: GCF_002245975.1. Taxonomy (NCBI): domain Bacteria; kingdom Bacillati; phylum Cyanobacteriota; class Cyanophyceae; order Nostocales; family Nostocaceae; genus Nostoc; species Nostoc sp. 'Peltigera membranacea cyanobiont' 213. Next base: position 53,432 of record NZ_NOLI01000016.1, read on the forward strand.
GTACTTTCCTTGGAGCATTTCTGGGGGTAAGTTTAGCATCTGGTGGTATGCAGTCTCAGAGTTACCTAGATTTGGGCAGAATGGCAATTCTAGGAACTGAGAGTTTGATTGCGTTGGGTAAATTAGATTTAGATGATTGGATAGCGCGTCAGCAACAAGAATCTCTTCATTTAATAGCCACTGATGATATATCAATAAAAATAATTATTGCCACACTACCAATAGCACTTTTTTTTCACGAAAATCCGATTAAGCTCCGGCAAAACTTGCTGCTTGTACTCAAAATCTGGGAGGATGACCCAGTAGTAAGGGATGGAACACTAGCAATAGCTTATGCAATATCTCTTGCCCTAACTGAAAAACTCAACCCTCTAACCTTAATCCCCCAAACAATTTCCTTTCTCGGTGAAACACCCACATCAATACCAAAAAAATTATTAGCAGTCCAGAATTTATTAGAGCAAGGGGCGGGATTCTCAAGGGCCCAAGCTGAGTTTGCTAAAGAAGAAAAACTCAGTAACATTGTTGCTATGGCATTTTACTGCTTTTTAAGTACCTTAGAAGACTTTCGCCTTGCAGTTTTGCAGGCTAATCGCAATAGCAATCCTAAAGTAAAAGAAGTTACGTCTCTAAGCTCACAGGCTACAAGTGCAATTACTGGTGCTTTATCAGGAGCATATAATGGTATAGGTGGAATTCCCGTAAATTGGCAAGTTTCGCTCTTGCAAAGGAATTCTCCAGTCTGGGGACTAACTAGTTTTTCCCAAATGTTACAATTAATCGATACATTTGTGGCGGTGTGGTCAGGAGTGTATGATATTGCCTTAAATCCAAGGGAGTTAACAGAGGAGGAATGTGAGGTGGCTTTGCTTTCGGTTTACGCAGCTCCTCGTGTAATTCGGTCGCGTTAATCCTTTTTCACCGAACAATGTTAAATTCTGAAGACTACCAATGTAGCCAGAAACTAAAAAACTTAGTAGTCTGTCTAGTTGAAATTCGATGGCTAAACAATTTCGTAGTAAGAACTTGAGTCCTTCTTTTCTAAGCATTAAAGTGCTGACTAAAAACCCTCAAAACTAGCTTGACAAAGTATTAGCACATCTTGGCTCAAATACACTTACTATCTCAATTAATAAGACTTGGGGCTTTTGCTCCTTGTTATAGTGTACTAGTCTTACATATATACTAGAATTTCTCAGCAAACCCTCGGACAGATTCTGTAGGTAATTATTGTGGCAAATCAGCTTCAATTAGCCTCCGTCACCGTAGTTGCAATAGTAGCAGATCAAACTTCCCTGATGATTGTCTTTTTTTGAGCTATCAAAGTAGGCAATTGCAGGCAGAGATAATAAAAATGCAGCAATTTTTGCAGTTCTTAACCCAGCAATTGACTCACTGGCGGCGACAGTACAAAGGACTACGCCGTAAAGGAAAGTTAATGAGAAATCCCAAAAGCAAAAGCCATAGAAGGGAACTTCTAAGGACTATTGTGAAGAATATAATCTTATTTTTCTCAAAAACCAATGACAAAAGCTGTCGTCGAAAACAAGAAACGGCGCTCAAGTTAAAGGCAAAATTGGTAAAAACTAAGAGGAGTATTTATAAAGTTTGTTTAGATTGGGTACACGAACAGCGTTCCTTGGTAATTTTAGCGATCGCTATACTATCCCTCACAGGTATTCTTGGGCAAAAATTATATAACCAAACTCAACTCAAAGTAGGACATCCCGCGCCCCAAACGATTATAGCGCCTTACACAACTAGCATCGAAGATCGCAAAGAAACAGAAGCCGAGCGCAAAGCAGTCAGTAAAAGTTCTTTGCAAGTGTTGATGCTCGATTCGCGAATGAACGAACAAATCAACGAAAATTTGCAAAAATTTCTGGATGATAGTAACGAAATTCGCGTCGTTGCTGGAGCTTTTCCTTTTTTTGATCCTGTGGTTTTGTCTATCTCTACCCAGCGTTACCTCCGCTCTTGCCCTGATTCAGAATGGCAAGCACTGTTATTGGCTGTAGAAAATAGCAAAAATCAGCAGAAGAAAGGAACAGGACGAACCGCCATCTCATCCCGTCCATCATCTATAGCACCCAATCAGGAACGCCAACCGCACACAACACCAACGCCAGAGAAGACACGAGTTGATTTTTCTCAAAACACTGATTTTACTCAAGCAGTAGCAGAACTAGAATCTTACCGCCTCACAACTTCTGAGAAAAACTTGTCTTTACTGATTGCCCAAATTTCCCGAACACGCAAAAGATACACCCAAGCGACTGCCAAACTTTTACAGTTAGAGACTGTTACGCCAGAAGCAGTATACGAGGAATCCTTACTTTTGGATTTGTCAGATGTCGAGTGGGAAAAAACACAAAGGGGAATCCATCAGAGTGCAGAGCGGATTCTCACTCAAGGCATCCCACAGGGACTGCCAAAAAATATTTTGCAGGATGCGGTGAGTTTACAATTGCAGTCCTTTGTACCAGAATCTGCCGAACCTTTAGCAAAGAACCTGTTGGTAGCTGTACTCAAGCCGAATCTGCAAGAAGATGAAGAACAAACCAGAGAAAACGCTAAAAAGGCTGCTGCTGGAGTGTCACCTGTGATGGTGAAGTTCCGGGATGGTGAGGTAATTGTTAAAAAAGGAGTGCAGATTACTGCATGGGACTTTGATGTGCTAGAGCATTATCATCTAGTTCACCGCGAGGTGAAATGGCAGGAGTTGGTGAAGTTAGGAGGCGTGATTGCGATCGCCATTAGTATTTTTGTCTGGGTAGAACGACATATTGATTACGAATTGCGACAACGCGATCGCTTATTGGTATTATTGCTAACTCTGAGTGTGCCAGGATTGGTGCCGATGGGATTGCCTTATACTACCTGGAGTGCCCTTGGCTTATTGTTGGGAAGCTTCTATGGCCCCACTTTAGGGTTGACAGTTGTCGGACTGCTCTTGCCGATATTACTGCTGTTGCCGATATTAGGTATTAGCTTGGATATGAGCAAGGCTGCACTTTTAGCTGGCGCAGGTGGGGCAATATTAGGTAGTTACGTCGCCCAACGATTGCGTTCGCGTGAAGAATTGGCATTATTAGGGGTTGCGATCGCCTTAACTCAAGGCAGCATTTATCTGGTTGTTAAAATCTTAATTGGTCAAGCATTTGCTTCAACCTGGTATATCGTTCTCCGAGAAGCCGGATTTTTTGCTTTATCCGGTTTAGGCTGGAGTGTTGTCGCTTTAGGGTTGAGTCCTTATCTCGAAAAAGTTTTCGATTTAGTCACTCCCATCCGCCTGGCAGAACTGGCGAACCCTAACCGCCCTTTATTAAAACGACTAGCTACAGAGACTCCTGGAACTTTCCAACACACGCTATTTGTCGCTACCCTTGCCGAAGCTGCTGCCAAAAAACTAGGATGCAATGTTGAACTAGTCAGGGCTGGAACATTATACCACGATATTGGCAAAATGCACGACCCTCTTGGTTTTATTGAAAATCAAATGGGGGGGCCGAATAAACATGATACAGAAATTAAAGACCCTTGGAAGAGTGCAGAGATTATCAAAAAGCATGTAACTGAAGGGGTAGTGATGTCGCGTAAACACCTTTTACCGACAGCGATTCAAGCTTTTATTCCAGAGCATCAGGGAACGATGCTGATTGCCTATTTCCATCACCAAGCCCAGCAAATGGCTCAGGAAGATCCAAGTTTAACAGTGGACGACGCAGATTTTCGCTACGATGGCCCAATTCCCCAATCACGGGAAACCGGAATTGTCATGTTAGCAGATTCTTGTGAAGCAGCGCTGCGATCGCTGCAAGCATCGACTTCAGCAAAGCATCAGGGAGATAAGCGATCGCTCAAAGATGTCTCGCCCGAACAAGCTTTAGCAATGCTGAACAATATTTTGCGTGCCAAATGGCAAGACAATCAACTCGTCGATTCAGGACTAAAACGGGAAGAGATGTCACAAATTGCCCAGATATTTGTGGATGTTTGGCAGCAATTTCACCACAAACGGATTGCTTATCCGAAGTTGAAGGCTAGTGGTACTGCGCGGAATTCGTAATCTGATATAGCGGTTCTCAGCCCTTGTGAGGTATAAGAACCCCACCCCCAACCCCCTCCCCGCAAGCGATGAGGGGACTATGATGTACCTCATGTGATTAGGAAACGCTATATCTACAACGGACATACCATTAAAATAATTCGTAATGATGCTCTCTACGAGACGCTAATATAATTACGTTTTGTAACGGGGATTTAACCCCGATACAAAACCTGCTGCCTATGAGACTTAAACCCCCAAACTTAGTTAAAACTAGCGAAGTCCACCGGATATGTACAGCGTTTCACCAGTGATCCAGGCGGAATCGGAGGACGCGAGGAAGACAACTGCTGGTGCGATATCTTGCGGTTGTCCAATGCGACCAAGTGGGGTTTGGGCTTCAGTCTGTTTGCGCCCTTCGTTGTCGGCTGCGGTCAATCCTGCCGTCTGCGTGCCCTCTGTTTCCACCATACCAGGATTGATGGAATTGACGCGGATGTGGTGCGAACCCAATTCCTTAGCTAGGGACTTTGTTATAGCATCGACGGCAGCTTTAGTAGCGCTGTAGACAGAGGCATTTGCAGGCGTGAGGGTACTAACAATCGAACTGATGTTGATAATGCTGCCACCCTCTGAACTGAAGTGCTTGACAGCTTGTTGTGAGGTGAGAATTAATCCCAGCACATTGAGATCGAACTGTTTGTGAAAATGCTCTTCAGTGATGCTTTCGAGCGGAGAAAACTCGTAAATACCAGCATTATTGACCAAGATATCGAGCCTGCCAAATGTCTCCTGCGTTTTTGCAAACAGACGTTCGATTTCTACTTTTTGGCTAACATTTGCTTGCACTGCGATCGCCTTACCGCCATCACTGAGAATCTTGTCAACTAAGCGATCTGCTCCTTCTTTGCTAGAGGCGTAGTTGACAACAACTGCTGCACCTTCGGCTGCCAGATCCAAAGCGATGGCAGCACCAATTCCTTTGGAGGCTCCCGTGACAACTGCAACTTTTCCTTCTAGTTTTTTCATGGTTATGAGTTTCCTATGGTTGTTGAGTTTGAAAAAGCCGTCTGCGCGAATTATGTCGAACGATCGCACCTCTTCGATCGAGGTAGAGGGGATGTTACCAAGATGCAGGTGCCAAAAATAAGGTGAGAGACGCTGTAAAGGCTCGCAATCTCGCCACGAAACCAAGTGAAAAACAGCCGATATCTGAACATATTATTGTTCTAAACGGCTAAATTGAGGATGGAACGAAACGCTGGACGAAGGCAAGGGATGTGTCAGCGACTTCTCGCCAGCCGCTATCGATTGTCAGCGCGTGTCCTCGGTTAGGGATCTCGACAATCTCGGTTACGCCGCTATTGTGTTGCTGTTGTTGGAACGATGCATTTGCAATCTCCCACGGAACCGTATTGTCCTTCTCGCCGGAGACAATCAGCAGTGGCCCGCGCTCTGGGTTCTTGGTGTCTACCTTCGCCTCAGTCCACGGGTTGAGGTTGGCGGTTGCCGCCTGAAAGAGCGGCACACCCGATGCTGGGACTGAGAAGGTTTCGTAAAGCTCTTTAGCCTCCTCCTCGCTGACAGCATTGGCGAAGCTGAAGCGAAACTGCTCATAGGTGAGCGGGATCGCCCGGTTACGATTCGCTGGATTGCCAAGAACCGGCCACGCAGACTTCAGCGCTGAAAATGGCAGAGGCAGCACACCTCGAAACGGAGCCGGGTCGATCGCCACCGTTGCCGAGGATAGCCCGCGTCCGGCGAGGATCTGCACGAGCAGTCCGCCGAAGGAATGACCGATGATGGCAGGTTTTTTGTTCAGCCCACGGATAATCTCATCGAAGTGGTCTGCAACCTGCCCAACAGTCTTGTGCGCGAAGATTTCGGGGTTTGCATTTGCCTCGGCAACAGTCTCTGGGTCGTCGGGCCAACCGGGCGTGAGTACGGTGTAGCCGGCCTCCTCGAACACTACCGCCCACCGATCCCAACTGCTTGGCAGCAACCAGAGTCCGTGGACAAAGACGATCGGTTGCTTTTTTGTTGCGTTAGCACGCTCAACCTGCTGTGCCTCATGTTCTGCGATCGTCGCCGTTCCGGTTGGCGGGGTCTGGAATGGTAGGCTAGTCATAGTCGTCCTCCTGGATAGCTACTACACGTCGCTAATAGTCAGTTTGGCAATCAAATTTTCGGATGCTTGCATATTTGTCTGCAAGGGTGCAGTCCAAGGAAACAAATTCCGCTTGGAAACTGGCGATCGCTTGATAATTGAATTTATCTAAAAATGAAGACTATTTTTTACAAAGTCATTCTGTCGTTATAATACTGTTTCATCTCTTAATTTAAGATTATTTTAAGTATTACAACTGATTGACGAAATAAATTTTATCTGATATACAAAATAATTTATATCTCATCCTTTTGGCTAAAGACAAGATGTTCCGGTAAAATTGTGCGTCCACCTGAGAGGATGGCTGCCCGTTCTAAGGTGTTTTGCAACTCCCGCACATTACCAGGAAAAGTATAATTCCTCAGCCTCTTCATCGCCGACTCGGCCAGCGCCAAGCGTTTGAATCCCCGTCGCAAAGCAGTAGTGCTAAGAAAGTGTTGGGTAAGTTGCTCTAAATCTTCTGGGCGATCGCGCAAGGGTGGTAATTCCAACCGCACAACGTTAAGGCGATAAAAAAGGTCTTCCCGAAACTGGTTTTGCTGTACCATCTGCTCTAGGTTCCGATTGGTTGCGGCAATAATCCGCACGTTGACTGTGTGTGTCTGGTTGCTTCCCAGGCGTTCAAAGGAACAATCCTGTAACACCCGCAGGAGTTTACCTTGAATCACCAGACTGAGTTCTCCAATTTCATCCAAAAAAATTGTGCCGCTATTTGCTTGCTCAAATCGTCCAAGTCGCAGGTGATTTGCACCGGTAAATGCTCCTTTTTCATGTCCAAATAATTCTGCTTCTAGTAAATGTTCTGGTAGTGCAGCACAGTTAACTTTCACTAATGGCGCTTTGCTGCGGGGACTGGCTGTATGAAGGGTTGAAGCAACCAATTCTTTACCAGTACCAGATTCTCCAGTAATGAGAACAATTGTATCTGTGGGGGCAAGACGACCAATGAGCTTGAAGACTGATTGCATCGGTTGCGATCGCCCCAATAATTCCTCCTGTCCTGTCTGTAAGGTAGATTCACCAACCTGATACAATGGTTCTTGATGATGGGCTAATGCTTTCGTCGTCAGATTTACCAGTTCATCTAAGTCAAATGGTTTAGTTAGATAATCGTAAGCACCTAACTGCATTGCTTCAATTGCTGTGCGACTGGTTCCATAAGCTGTCATTACAATCACTGGCAACTCAAACCGCTTTTGCTCTAATTGCTTTAATACGGTCATCCCTTGAGTTTTGGGCATTTTCAAATCGAGAAATACTAAATCAAGATGAGTGGCTGAGTTTTGTAACAGCTTTAATCCTTGTTCTCCGTCAGCTGCTTCTAGTACCTCATGACCTTCGCTGTGCAATATTTGGGCGATCGCCTCTCGTAATGCTTTTTCGTCATCAATAATTAGAATTTTTGCCATTTAGCTTTATCTCCTTGTTTCTGTTAATAGTTAGGAATTATGAAATAATGAACCGCAGAGGCGCAGAGGTCACGGAGAGATGAGAGTTTGAGACGGTATATTTGCGTAAGTCCTAAATAGGTAAATAAATACTAAAACGAGTACATCCCGGTTTAGATTGCACATCGATATAACCGTTATTGCGTGTGACAATTTCGTGGCTAATGGCTAACCCTAGTCCTGTTCCTTCCGGTTTAGTGGAATAGAATGGGATGAAAATTTGCTCTTGAGCTTCGGCAGATAAGCCTTTTCCCCGATCTTCAACCCAAGCCAGCAAAAGGGAATTGTTCTTTTCTTCATTCTTTGATATTTGCTCAACTCCAATTTTTACTTGTTCGCCTTCAGGACTTGCTTGAATTGCATTCAAAATCAAATTCACGAATACCTGTCCCAGTTCGTGACGACAAAGCGGTATTTGCGGTAAGGATGGGGTGGGTGGCAGATAAAGCAAATCAACTCCGCATTCTTCAGCTTTGAGGCGTAGTAAGGCAATTGATTCTTGAGCGATCGCTTCTAGGGAAATTACTGTGGGAATTTCCTGTTGGTTGTGGTCAAAATACAGAAGTCTTTTAACTAGATGTTCCAAACGTTCCACCTGTTCGAGCAAACTCGCAATCGGGAGATTGTTAATTGCCTGTTTCTGTAGTTGGCGTTCTGTATATTGCAAGTTCAACCGCATACTGGCGAGGGGATTACGAACTTCATGAGCAACACCTGCCACCAGTTGCCCTAATGAAGCCAAATGTTCAACTCGCCGCAACCGTTGTTCCAAGTCTTGGCGGCGAAACTGCATTGTGTTGATTGCACTTCCTAGCAGTCCCATTTCAGCAGGTAGAGGCGGTATCTGTTCTGCCGGATTGGCTTCCATCGCCTTGAGACTCTGCTGTAGTTTCTGCACGCCCCACTGGAGTTGCATGGCAATGGCAAATGTCCATATACCGACAATTAACATCCCCAGGACTATCATCCCACTCAAAATTTTCTGCGGACTATCTTCTGTCCGTGGCATCCGTTTCATAGTCCATACTGACCCCCAAAGGGGTAATGGATCTACTCGCAGTACCAAAATATCCAACTTGGGACGAAGTACGAGTTCTTGGGGTAAACCTTGGCTAGTTGCCTGTCGCGCCAATTGTAAAATTAGATCCTGTTCAGTGGGAGGAATATCTCTTTTTGGCACTGGCCCGCCATGAGTAGGAAAAGCGTATCCCAATAAGCGATCGCGCTGTAGAAGATAGAAGCCTCCTTCTACACGGGGAAAATTCCCTAAAGCGTCTGTTGATAAATCCTGTAACGACTGATTTAAAAGCTCGTCAGGGGTTTCTGGATGATTAGGCTGAGATTCCCAAAATAACTTGATTAGGCGGGTATTAGCACTCGCCAATTCACGCTGATTACGGGAAATTACTGTCCCCTCCAGGCTCTCAAAGAGTTGGATGACTAGCCATAACCCTAATCCACTCAGACTCAAAAACAGAACTGTCAAAATTGTAAGTTGTTGCCGTAGAGTCCAGCGTCGCAGGGGCATACATAAGAAAACCTGTAGGGCAAAAAATATAACCAGTTCTTATATTCTGCGATCTGGTTTGACTTAACGTGTACCTTTGGCACGATTTTTGCACCTTTGAATTATGAACTATTTGAACCTTGAGTGAGACAGCGTATGCAGGACTCTCGCGATCGCATTACTTCCCAAACTGCCACAGAATTGTTTACCTTAGCAGCACAAATCCAAGGGCAAAAATCCCATGATTACGCACCTTCAGAACTGGTGCAAGCTGCCACAGAGGCAGGCATTTCTCCAGAAAATCTTCAGGAGGCATTACAACTTATGCGTATCCAACAGACTCAAAATCAGACTCGCCGCCGCAACCTGCGTTTGATCCTCAGCAGTGGAGTCGCCGGAATTGCGATCGCTTTTGCTGGTGTTTGCACTTACTTTGCCTTCAACCAGCAATCAGCGATGGGAGGACGGGGATTACCTGCGGCGGCGATCGTTAATCCAGACAGTCGAGTTGCTATCGCTCCGCCCCCACCTGACGGCAATACTGCAATTTACACTGGTACAGTGCAACAATACTTACTCAATCCCGAAGGCAGAGTTGATGGTTTACTACTCAAAAATGGGCTTCAGGTCAAGTTTCCGTCTCATCTGAGCAACCAACTAACTAATTTAATTGCTCCCAATGCTGAGGTTAGCGTCACTGGTACGGGTGGTACAGCCACTCGCTTCGGGCAAGAAATCCGGGCAATTCAGATTACTAATCAAAAGAATCAGCAGACAATTGCTGCTCAACCTCCTACCGCGCCGCCCCCGCCTCCTGCTAACCCTGCTAGTTACACCAGTTTCTCTGCCGAGGGAACTACTCAGCATTGGTTAGTTGGGCATCGAGGAGAACTTAATGGCCTGATCCTCTCCTCTGGGGTAGAAGTTAAGTTTGCCCCCCATGTTGGCGAACAACTGGTTAATATAATTCAGGGAAATGACAAAGTTAAGGTTCAGGGTTTTGGTAGCCACAACAACTATGGACAAATCATAGAAGCAACCCAATTAACTGTAAATGGACAGAATGTAGCTTGGCGGAGCCTCCCATAGGCATCGCTCAGGCATTTCCAACCCGCGATTGCGCGATCGCCTTTATTTTCGCTGACCGGATTCAAAAACCTTTACTCATCGGTCAAGGTGCAAACGATCCGCGGGTGAAACAATCAGAAAGCGATCGAATGGACATGGTTTTGCCAGACCAGAAAATCGGTTGCACTTTTTTGCGATCGCACAAGAGTTTCTCGCCAAATATTTAGGTGGTAGATTTGAACCTTTGGGAGATATAGTCATTCTGGAATAGTTAAATAAAGTGTCAAAAGCGTGGTTAGTGTAATTCACCGACCACCTTAATAGTTTTAATCTAGTAAACACTAAAGCTAAAAGATGTTGGAATATGTAACCCATATAGCTACTTTGTTACTTAACCGATTAACCGAGACTAACTTGAGGAAATTGACCAGCAAAAAGAGAGATATCTGGACATTTTTTGGACTTTCGGGTGGCATTACAACTAACTCACCTGCCACCAGTTCATACTGGTTATCCGTGCGATCGTCATACTTCAAATATTCCTCAAGCGTTAGACGTTTGCCACCTTGTTGCCCCGTTCAACTGGTTTTCCCCCAACCCGCAGCACCGCTTGCTTCATCTGTTATTCAGTCACTTCTGGAATGTCAGAAAGATCAATGTCCTCATCTTGCATTTCATCAATCCTCTCAATTAGTTTGAAAACCCGTGTTTGCCTAAATTTGATTGCCGCTTATTTTCATGTTAAAGCGATGTGATAGATGTACTTTGGCAATAATATTGTTTTGTAGACGCACAATTATCTATCTGATTACGGAAAATATCGATTATCGCTACTATTTCTCCGTGTAATTCATCATAGTCTTCTTCATTTATGTCAAGAGAATTTCCATGAGCAATCATATTTCTTTTCTTTAGTAATTTTTCATCTATTAGTACTTCTTTTGATTCATATAAACTGTAATCTAAACCTAGCATACATACTATTTCTTTAAAAACTGATGATGATAAATTAGATGTCGCAATTCTATTTTCGTATTTTATTACACTTCGCTCTGTCAGTTTTGTTATAAAAAATTCTGCGACTTCATTGTATATAGTTGCTTTATTTGTTTGATTTGCTTGATCCAACTTATCTTTCATTGCCAATGCTATAAAATTGTTGGAAAGTTTATTATAAGGAAGACCCTGCATAGCAACAAACTCTAAGTAAGTATTGGCTGCTACTTTGATAAACCCCTCCCAATGAGCATAAAGCATAGTGATTCCACTACGAAGTAAAGCCTTTTGTTTTCCTGGCGCGAATGACTTTAAATCAATTAGGGCTTTCAATGCTGAAAGTTCTATTTTTCGCCATGCAAGTTCTTCTGCCAGCTTATCACTTAGCTGCTCTAAAGTACGTATTTTCATTATTGGAACATCTGACGACCAAAGGGAACTAGTCTTGGTACTCTTCGCTGTGCATTAGTACCTGAACCTGACCAATTTGTATATTCAGGGCTTATCCAAATTTGCTTTACTCTCTCTGTTACGTCAATATGTGAGTTAGATAAATTCTCATAGTTGTAACCAATTCCTAAAGCAATGACTTCATAAGCAGAAACTAGAAAACCTCCTAAAAACTTATTTTTAGTTGGAGAATATCTCCGAAAGCTATCACTTCCCATCTGTTCATACAAAATTTCAAATGTTTTCTTAAACGCAGCTTCTTCTTCCGAATAATTGAAGTTTTCATTTTTAGCCATTTCTACCATTTTCTCGGTTAAGAAACCACTTAAGTCATTACGTATCTTCCTCATTTCTTTTTCTTCAATAGTGCGGAAAACTAAAAACCTTAGTAGTAGCTCCATATCATATTGTTCTTCAAGTGGTCGTTCACTAAGAGCTATACACTCTCTAAACATTTCATTTTGTCCTAAATTTTTAAGCCAATGAAACATTTCCTGATTAAACATTACAAGAATACAGTTTCTTACTTCCTGTGGAGTAGCTATTGAACCGCCAGTATTTAATCGTTGAAATAACTCATATTTGGCAATTTCGTCACTTTCTTTCAGTAGAATAGTTGCACCAATTTTAGCCCTTTTAATCAAAAGACGTTGAGCTGTCGTTAAAGAGTTTTGTGGGTCAGAAGAATCTTCCCATTTTTTACCTTTTAGATTTGGTAAATATTTAGTTTCTTCCAGCATTAGTGGTTCGATAATTTCTTGATCTTCATTTTTGAGTTTTCCCACGAATTCATATATTGTAGATAGTCTTTGAAGACCGTCTACAACATCCCAAACACCATCCTCACGTTGCGAAACAAAAATCGGTGGGATAGGTATACCAAGTAAAATAGATTCTATTAATCTTGTTTTTTGTATAGTACTCCACCGAAAAAATCTTTGAAACTCAGGATGTATATCAATTTCTTCGTTCTCATAAAGGCTTATCCATTCCCCGATAGACATTGAATAGTTATCGGCTCTAATTTCTTGCCTCATTTTGTCGATTTCTTCCTGAAGTCCCATGTTTTTACTCCAATGTTGTTGAAAATATGGAAATGTTTGTCAGTTGAACCAATTTGTTATTTCTGTATTTCAGGCTGAGACAGTTAACCTTTATCATCACTAAGCTGCAATAAACAAAGCTAAACTGCCAGAACTAAAGAAGAAAAAACTTCAAAAGCCTGCAAAAGCAAGCAGGCTTCTCGGTGTAATCCTAAGTTTATAGTCTTAGGGGAATTAGTGACTTATGCAATTAGCCTATTCTATCTTTGCAACCAATTACCTAAAATTGCTGCAAAAATCGCAAATCGCTAGCATACAAGCGACGAATATCATCAATTTGGTGTAACACCATAGCAAAGCGTTCTACCCCAAAACCGGCTGCAAACCCAGTATAAATTTCTGGGTCATAACCCACAGACTTAAGTACATTCGGATCGACCATCCCGCAGCCCATCACCTCCAGCCAGCGACCATTCCACTGCAAATCCACCTCCGCCGAGGGTTCGGTAAAGGGGAAATAACTGGCGCGGAAGCGAATCGGTAAATCGCCAAATACTGCTTGTAAAAATACTTTAATTGTGCCTTTGAGGTCTGTAAAAGTTAGTCCCTCATCAATAGCTAAAAGTTCGATTTGATGGAAAACTGCTGAGTGAGTGGCATCGACATTATCTCGCCGATAAACTCGCCCTGGAGCCACAACCCGAATCGGTGGTTCTTCTCTTTCCATATAACGAATTTGCACTGACGAGGTATGAGTGCGGAGGAGATTGCCATCTGGCAGGTAGAAGGTATCCTGCATATCACGGGCGGGGTGGTCAGGCGGAGTATTGAGAGCCTCAAAATTATAATAATCTGTTTCCATCTCTGGCCCTTGAGCCACCGTGTAGCCCATACCAACAAAGATATCCAGCGCCCGGTCAATAATGCCGTTGAGGGGATGAATGCGACCTTGGGGGCTGTAAATTCCCGGCATAGTTACATCCAGGGTTTCCGCCTCTAGCTGTACCTGAATTTGCGCGGATTCTAGGGCGGCGCGTTGCTGGTCTAGACTAGTTTGCAGAGATTCTTTGACTGTATTGGCGATCGCTCCAATTTTCGGTCGTTCCTCTGCGCTCATTTGCCCCATACTTCGCAACAGTGCCCCCAGTTCCCCTTTCTTACCCAGATAATTAACTCTGAGTTCTTCTAGACGTTCTAGGGTGTCGGCGGCTGCGATCGCTTTTTCTCCTGATTGCCGCAGTGCTAAAAGTTGAGCTTCTAAATTGCTAGTCATTAGTTATTCGTCATTGGTCATTAGTCATTAGTTTATAGTCAAAAGCCGTGAACTGCTCGATAAATCAACTTACAGATAAGGGGCAAACTGTCGCCACTGTGTACTAGTGAGTATAAATGTTTTTTGCCACTTGTGACCTACGACATTGACAAATGACTAATAACAAATAACAAATAACTAATGACCAATAACTAGTGACCAATGACTAAATGACCAATGACTATGAAATTACTAATTAGCAACGACGACGGCGTTTCTGCCTTGGGGATTCGCACCCTAGCCAATTACTTGGCAGAGGCAGGTCATGATGTGAGTGTAGTTTGCCCAGATCGAGAGCGATCGGCAACTGGACATGGATTAACTCTCCACCAACCCATTCGCGCCGAAATTGTTGAGTCGATTTTTCATCCTGCTGTCAAAGCTTGGGCTTGCGATGGTACGCCTTCAGATTGCGTCAAATTGGCACTGTGGGCTTTGCTAGATACTCCCCCCGATTTGGTTCTCTCTGGCATTAATCAAGGTGCAAATTTGGGAACTGAAATCTTATATTCCGGCACTGTTTCGGCGGCAATGGAAGGTCTAATTGAAGGTATTCCCAGCGTAGCGCTGAGTCTTATTAGTCATACATCTAAAGACTTTCAACCTGCTGCTAAGTTTGCCAAAGTTCTCGTAGACCAGTTAGCCCAAAAACCTCTGCCAGATTTAATGTTGCTCAACGTTAATATTCCTGCTGTGAAGTGGGAAGAAATTGCCGGTGTTACTCTTACCCGTCAAGGAGTGCGGCGTTATATTGATGTGTTTGATAAACGAGTCGATCCTCGTGGAAAAACGTACTACTGGTTAACTGGAGAGGTAATTGAGGATGTAGAACCTCCAACTGGTTTAAATCTGCCAGAAAATGTACCGACAGACGTAAGTGTTGTCCGTAAAAACCACATCAGTATCACACCGTTGCAGTACAATCTTACCTACGCAGATGGACTAGATAAATTGTCTGACTGGGAATTTAATTTTCCGGGAATCATTTGACCTATCAGGACAAAACTGGGGTTATTCAAATGCATTCGATAAGAATGTAGGCTATAACGTAGGGGCACTCTTGAAATAACTGATACACATTCACCCTAAAAGCTAAAAAATCTTACCTGAGAGTATTTCATTCACATTTACACAATCGGTCAGAAACAGGGTATGCTGTTTTACCAAGAAATCCTCCCTCTAGCACAATCAGTAAGACAGCATAAACTTAAGCCAAATAAAGCAGCAATCCAAAATATCGCCCGCTCAGTCCAGCAAGCAACACCTATGTCTAGGATAGAGAACCAATTTACCGTACAATTTTGGGGCGTTCGCGGCAGCATCCCCAGTCCAGGGCCACACACTGTTCGTTACGGCGGTAATACCCCTTGCATATCAATGCAAGCGGGCGATAAACGCTTAGTTTTCGATGCTGGCACGGGACTACATGTTTTGGGGCAATCTTTGTTGCGCCAGATGCCGTTAGAAGCTCATATATTTTTTACCCATTCTCACTGGGATCACATGCAGGGTTTTCCCTTCTTTAGCCCAGGTTTTGTGAAGGGAAATGACTTTCATATCTACGGCGCGATCGCACCTGATGGTTCTACTATAGAACAGCGCCTCAACGATCAAATGTTGCACCCGAACTTTCCCGTACCCTTGCAGATTATGCAAGCTAATTTAAATTTCTACGATATTCGACCAGGGCAACCAATCCACATCGATGACCTTACCATAGAAACAGCACCTTTAAACCATCCAGGTGAAGCCGTAGGATACCGCGTCAACTGGCGTGGTGGTGCTGCTACTTATATCACCGATACCGAACATTTTCCCGATCGACTCGATGACAATGTGCTGTGGTTAGCTCGGAATGCGGATATTCTAATTTACGATTCCACCTACACAGACGAAGAATATCATTCTCCAAAATCCCCCAAAATTGGCTGGGGACATTCTACTTGGCAAGAAGCTGTGAAAGTGGCACAAGCTGCTAATGTCAAAACTCTGGTGATTTACCATCATGACCCAGCACACGATGATGACTTTTTAGATGGTGTAGGGAAACAAGCAGCTGCGAAATTTCCTGGAGCGATCATGGCACGAGAAGGATTGGTACTTCAAATTGCCACCTCAGTAGCCTTATCAGAATCTTTTCCTGTTAGTAAGTTTTCTACTTAAAGATTGCGATCGGAGGAATTGGAGATTTTAGATTAGATTGGTGATCGGAAGCTTTCAGCGCGAGAGCGTACCTGTTGGCTGCACGGTGAGACAGCACTGCCCAGAATTGTCACGCCAACCATAGGATAAGGGCAACAACAGGAGGAAACTACTTTATAGGATTCACCAACACAGTCCAGATACCCACAGAAGCCCTCTCTTGCGGCTGAACTGAGCCTAAAACCTCGTTGCTAGTCTCAACAAGGAACTAGAGCCTTTTTAGCTTTGGTATTTGTGGTTATCTGGAATTAGCAATTAGCTGTCAACCAATTTTAGATTTTGGGTTTTGGATTGAAAAAGATCGCTGTCTTCTCTGCGAGACGCTACGCGAAGGCTCAGGGTTAAACTGAGGATTTTGGATTTGTTCAGCCGATGAGGGGCGGGGCATTAATCTAAAATCTAAAATCTAAAATTCGTACACCATCTGGGGCTACTTCCGTGGGTTAGGATTTTGGCCGATCGCACAAGACCTGATGGGCAGTTGGTGAATGTCCTCCTCAAGGCGGTTTACCATAAGGTAGCTTCCTGCTGATAGCTAAAATAAACCTAAAATCTCAGAATCCACGTGCTAAATTTGTCTCAAAATGGGTGTTCTGTGTGGGTTGCTTCTTCAAGCGTTGGGCTGCTAACGCCGACTGCTGTTGCCCTTGGCAAGTTTGATGGTGTTCATCTTGGTCATCAAAGGGTAATTCAACCAGTCTTGCACGCTGGCGATCGCTTGTCAGTAGCCAGTAGTCCCCAGTCACAGGAAAATCAACAACTAGCGAATCAAGAATATACCTACTCAACAGTTGTCACCTTTGACCCCCATCCACAGGAGTTTTTCACGGGGCAACCCCGGACTTTGTTAACACCACTGGATGAAAAAGTCCAACAATTGCGATCGCTTGGGGTAGAACAACTGGTACTACTACCCTTTGACAAAGAATTATCTGCGTTGACCCCTGAAGAATTCGTCCAAAAAATTCTCGTGCAACAACTGCAATGCCAGCGAATTAGCATCGGGCAGGATTTTTGTTTTGGCGAAAAGCGCAGTGGTACTGCTAAAGATTTGCAACTAATCGCCGCCAAACACAATATCCCCGTTACCATCGTTCCCTTACAAACTTATACAGGTGAATCGCCCACAGAAAGTAGCTGCCTCAGTACTACTCCGACTCAAGATGCCCGCATAAGCACTTCATTGATTCGCCAAACCCTTGAGCAAGGGGACATCGAAAACGCAAATCTACTACTAGGTCGCCCTTACACTCTCTTTGGTGTTGTCGTTCAAGGTCAACAATTGGGCAGAACCATTGGCTTTCCCACCGCCAATCTCCAACTACCAAAAGAAAAGTTTTTGCCCCGCCAAGGAGTTTACGCTGTCCGCGTTTTTACTCTCAGTGAAACATCAGATGCTCTTTCTAGCGAGAGCTTGGGCGTAATGAACATCGGCAACCGCCCAACTGTAAATGGTACTTATTCATCTGCGGAAGTACATTTATTCGATTGGTCTGGTGATTTGTATGGCAAAAAACTGGCTGTAGAACTAGTTAAATTTTTGCGCCCCGAACAAAAATTTCCTTCTCTAGAAGCCCTGAAAACACAAATTCAACTTGACTGCGTTGTTGCAAAAGAAGTTTTGAGTGCTGAGTGGGAACAATAGATAAGGCATCGGGAATGGATTGAAAAGGCACAGGGGAAGAGGGTGAGGGGAAGAAATTCCTAATCCCCATTCCCCCTAATCCCCAATCCCTTATTCCCAATTCCCAATCCCCAATCCCCGCGCTGCATGAGAGAAAAAATTGACGCTTTAACCCAAAATCTGGCTCTTACTATTGTTGGTAAAGCAGAGGCAATACGCTTAGTGCTAGTAGCTTTGCTAGGTGGTGGTCATGCCCTCCTAGAAGATGTCCCTGGTGTTGGTAAAACTCTGCTTGCTAAATCCTTAGCTCGTTCGCTGGATGGCAAGTTTCAACGACTACAATGTACCCCCGATTTACTACCAACTGATATTACTGGCACCAATATCTGGAACCCAAAAAGCGGCGAATTTACTTTTCTTGCCGGGCCAGTCTTTGCCAATATCCTCCTAACTGACGAAATTAACCGCGCTACACCCCGCACTCAGTCAGCTTTGCTCGAAGTGATGGAAGAACATCAGGTAACAGTCGATGGTGTCTCTCGTCCAGTTCCCCAGCCGTTTTTTGTCATTGCCACTCAAAACCCTATTGAGTATCAAGGTACTTTTCCTTTGCCGGAAGCGCAAATGGATCGGTTCATGTTGTCGCTGAGTTTGGGTTATCCTTCGGAGACAGAAGAACTCCTGATGCTGCAAAATCTCCAAAATGGTGTGAAGGTTGCTGATTTGCAGCCTTGTATTACCTTGGCAGAAGTACAGGAATTGCGTTACCTCTGCTCTCAAGTAAAAGTCGCAACTTCCTTGCAACAGTACATCCTCGAATTGGTGCGAGCAACACGCCAAGATGAGGAAATCGCCCTTGGTGTCAGTCCGCGTGGTACATTAGCATTACAACGGGCGGCCCAAGCGCTAGCTTTTCTATTAGGGCGTGATTATGCTATTCCCGATGATGTAAAATTTCTCGTCCCTCACGTTCTTTGCCATCGCCTGATTCCTAGAGGAGGAAGGAATGCAAGAACTGTTGTTGAGCGATTATTGCGATCGGTTTCTATTCCTTAAGGTAATAAAAAAGGTAGATAACAGTTGCTTCTCAATTTTGGTCTAATTGCTTTCTCTTGAAATACTACTAACAGAATCTGAAATCCAATGCAACCCTGTACTCAAGTCAGGATAAACTTAAATTCCCCGATCTTGCTTGGATTTCAAATGTTAGGATCTCCTACAAAATAAGATAAAAGGTTCGGGTAATTGTGTTGGTTCCAGAACAGGCAGAAGCAGAAGAGGTTGATTCTGACGATACACCCGTTGAGGAGATTAAAGCCAGCTTAAAACTACCAAGATATCTTTTCTTGCATAGCTCAGTGTTGTGCCACTGCTATTAATCTTAGAGATGTATAGACGCAGAGCGGCTTGCCATTAATAAAACTAAAACTACTTACCCAAAATCCGAAACACTACCAATACAGCGTAAGTCCTATGATTAGCACAAGCGCCACTTCTAAATATCTGGGAATGTGAGGAATGTCAATTTTTATTAAGCGCAAAACCCGCGATCGCGATCGCCAAACGCCACAGCAAAGTGCCGAACGCCAATTCAAACGCCAATTTTTCGGTTTACTTTTGGTAATTGTTACGTGGAGCCTAGCTATGGGTTGGCTTCTAGCCTTAGCAACTAATGCCCAAAGTGCTACACCCCCCGCCGAAATTGGCACGGTTGACGTAGTACCTGCCCAGTACCAACTGGGGCAAGAACTGTACTTAGAAAACTGCTCTACCTGCCACATTGCCTTACCACCAGCCGTTTTACCCACCCAAACTTGGAAAAATCTCCTGCAAGACTCGCAGCATTACGGCGCACAATTAAAGCCTCTAGTCGATCCGCCGCGCATTTTGGTGTGGAAATATCTTTTGACTTTCTCCCGCGTTCAGCTAGACGATGAAGAAACACCCTATCGCGTCAATAACTCGCGTTATTTCAAAGCTTTGCATCCAGGAGTGAAGTTACCACGTCCCGTCCAGGTTGGTAGCTGTGTCAGTTGTCATCCCAGTGCTAGTGACTACAATTTCCGCCGCCTGTCAGCAGAATGGAAGTGAGGAATTAGGAGAGACGCGAAAAATCTTTGTCTGTACAGGAATTAGGGGTTGGAAAATTTAGAACTAACTCATAACTCTCTTCCCCCAGTCCTTCTCTGCCCCCAGTTGGGGGCAAAATGATACTATGAAGAAAGACTAAATAGTAAGATAAGAGTTAAAACCAATCATTTAAGAAACTAACTGACTAGTTTTTCTCCTGTTTTTGAGGTAATTCTCATTTCACACCCATCCACGACCAAGACGGTTGGGTTGGGTTAAATGTTTATAATCAATGCCGACCCTTTAATCCCCATCCCCTTGATTCAGTTCTATAACCTGCCATGTTAAAACTTTTGTTGGGCGACCCCAACGCTCGTAAGCTTAAAAAATACCAGCCTTCTGTTACTGAAATTAACCTTTTAGAGGAAGAAATTAAGGTTCTTTCCGACGATCAGTTAAAAGGTAAAACTGTCGAATTTAAACAACGACTCGCCAAAGGCGAAGCCCTGGATGACCTATTGCCAGAAGCTTATGCCGTTGTTCGGGAAGCAGGACGGCGAGTCTTAGGCTTGCGGCACTTTGATGTCCAACTGCTTGGCGGTATCATTTTGCACGTAGGGCAAATTGCCGAAATGAAAACTGGTGAGGGTAAAACACTTGTAGCAACCTTGCCGAGTTATTTAAATGCCCTAACTGGTAAAGGCGTACACGTCATCACTGTGAACGATTACCTGGCTCGTCGGGATGCTGAATGGATGGGGCAGGTGCATCGGTTTTTGGGGCTGAGTGTGGGGCTAATCCAGTCAAGCATGACTCCCAGCGAACGCCAGAAAAACTACGATTGCGATATCACTTATGTCACCAACAGCGAAGTCGGTTTCGACTACCTGCGGGATAACATGGCGACATCAATGGCAGATGTGGTGCAACGCCCATTCAATTATTGCGTGATTGACGAGGTTGACTCGATTTTAGTTGATGAGGCGCGGACACCTCTGATTATTTCTGGGCAAGTGGAAAGACCTACAGAAAAGTATCTGCAAGCGGCTGAAATCGCATTTGCACTCAAAAAAGACGAGCATTATGATGTAGATGAAAAAGCTCGTAACGTGCTATTGACAGATGAAGGCTTTGCTGAATCGGAAAATCTTTTGGGAGTCACAGATTTATTTGACCCCGAAGATCCTTGGGCGCACTTCGTTTTCAATGCGATTAAAGCCAAAGAACTTTTCCTCAAGGACGTAAATTACATCGTCCGCAATGGGGAAGTGGTGATTGTGGATGAATTTACCGGCCGGGTGCTACCCGGACGGCGGTGGAGTGATGGATTACACCAGGCTATTGAAGCCAAAGAACACGAAGAGATTCAGCCAGAAACTCAAACTCTAGCGACAATTACTTATCAAAATATGTTCTTGCTGTATCCAAAATTGGGTGGAATGACGGGAACGGCAAAAACGGAAGAACCAGAATTTGAAAAAATTTACAAACTAGAAGTTGCGGTAATTCCCACCAACCAAACCAGAAGACGTGAAGACTTATCTGATATGGTCTTTAAGACAGAAGCTGGCAAGTGGGGGGCGATCGCTAAAGAATGTGCCGAAATGCACCAACTCGGCAGACCTGTATTAGTGGGAACCACTAGCGTCGAAAAATCCGAACTTCTCAGCCGACTGCTGAAGCAACTGGAAATTCCCCACGAATTGCTCAACGCCCGACCGGAAAACGTCGAGCGGGAAGCGGAAATCGTCGCCCAAGCTGGACGCAAAGGTGCTGTTACCATTGCTACTAACATGGCTGGTAGAGGTACAGACATCATCTTGGGTGGGAACTCCGAATACATGGCACGTCTGAAGCTGCGGGAATACTTCATGCCCCGTATCGTTATGCCAGAAGATGAAGATAACTTTGGCGTTCAAAGACCAGCCGGATTGCCTACAGGACACGGTGGTGGTCAAGGCTTTGTCCCTGGCAAAAAAGTTAAAACTTGGCGGGCTTCACCAGAAATTTTCCCCGCCCAATTGACAAAAGAGACAGAAAAACTACTGAAAGATGCAGTAGAAATTGCAGTCCGTGAGTATGGCGATCGCAGTTTACCGGAATTGGAAGCAGAAGACAAGGTAGCTATAGCCGCAGAAAAAGCTCCCATAGACGATGCAGTGATTCTTAAATTACGGGAAGCTTACAAGCGGATTAAGCAGGAATACGAACAATTTACTACCCGCGAACATGATGATGTTGTGGGAATCGGTGGTTTGCACGTAATTGGTACAGAACGCCACGAATCGCGGCGGATTGACAACCAGTTACGGGGACGTGCAGGTAGACAAGGCGACCCTGGAACCACGAGATTCTTCCTCAGTTTAGAGGATAACCTACTGCGGATTTTTGGTGGCGAACGTGTTGCTGGGTTAATGCAAGCCTTCAACGTAGAAGAAGATATGCCCATCGAATCGGGGATGCTTACCCGCAGTTTGGAAGGCGCACAGAAAAAAGTAGAAACCTACTACTACGACATCCGTAAGCAGGTGTTTGAGTATGACGAGGTGATGAACAATCAACGTCGTGCTATTTACGCCGAACGCCGGCGGGTGTTAGAAGGTCAAGATTTGAAAGAACAGGTAATCAAGTACGCTGAAAAAACGATGGACGACATCGTAGATTACTACATCAACATAGACTTACCCTCGGAAGAGTGGGAGTTAGAAAAGTTGGTTGAGAAAGTCAAAGAATTTGTCTATCTGCTAGCAGACTTGCAGCCAAATCAATTAGAAGATATGTCAGTCAGCGAGATTAAAGCCTTCCTCCACGAACAGGTGCGAATTGCTTACGATCTCAAAGAAGCGCAGATTGACCAAGTTCAACCCGGACTGATGCGCCAAGCCGAACGCTTCTTTATTTTGCAACGCATTGATACCCTGTGGCGGGAACACCTGCAACAAATGGATGCCTTGCGCGAATCGGTAGGATTGCGTGGTTACGGTCAAAAAGACCCGCTAATTGAGTATAAGAGCGAGGGTTACGAACTCTTCTTGGATATGATGGTCAACATTCGCCGAGATGTGGTTTATTCGTTGTTTATGTTCCAGCCTCAGCCGCAGCAGATGATGCAGGCTTCGTCTGAGATGGTGTAAGTAGAGAATATCTCATGCAGAGACGCAGAGGCGCAGAGTGTGCTTTTGCGTCTTTGTATTTTAAGGCATCTCTCAAAAAAAGTTGCGATAAATGGCTACACAAAATTTATACTAATTAATGAAAAATCTTTTATTTATCTGTAGCCAGAATAAACTGCGAAGCCCCACCGCCGAGGTTGTGTTTTCTGAATATGAAGGATTTGAAACAGAGTCGGCAGGTTTAGATCGCTATGCTCAAGTACCATTATCAACAGAAGCTATTCAATGGGCTGATACGATCTTTGTGATGGAAAAATCCCATAAAAGCAAGCTATCAAAAAATTTTCAGCCATTTCTTAAAGATAAAAAAATTATTTGTTTAGATATACCTGATGACTATGAGTATATGGAACCAGCTTTAATTGAGTTGTTAAAACAGAAAGTTCTACCAATATTAAAAATTAAACAATGAATATTCAAGAAGCTTTTAATTCTGCCGCCGGAGATTATGATAACTTACGTCGGATTCTAATTCCCTGTTTTGATGACTTTTACAAAACAGCCGTTGAAATCATCCCAGGCGATTGGACTGCACCGCTTAAAGTTCTAGATTTGGGTGCTGGTACTGGACTTTACTCAGGTATGGTTCAGTCAGTCTTCCCCAATGCAGAGTTCACCTTACTAGACTTAGCCCCTGAGATGCTAGAGAAAGCTAAGTTTAGATTTAGCAAAATGGGTAAATCTCCCAAAATCTTAATTGGTGACTACATTGAGACCGATTTGGGTGATTCTTACGACCTTATCATCTCTGCCTTATCGATTCACCATCTTTCTGATTTCGACAAAGAACTTCTTTATCAACGGATTTATGATGTCCTAAAACCTGGTGGAATATTTGTCAATGCCGACCAAGTTCTCGGCAAAACTGCTGATTTAGAAGAACTTTATCGCCAACACTGGTTAGACTCTATCCGCGCTAACGGTATATCAGAAGAGGATCTGAAAGCTGCACAAAAACGCATGGAATACGATCGCATGGCAACTCTTGATATTCAACTTCGCTGGCTAGAAGCGGCTGGATTCCAAAATGTGGATTGCTGGTATAAAAATTTTAGCTTTGCTGTTTTCGGTGGTTATCGACCAACTATTTAACTAGTATATTTTTGATCGAGATTCCATGCAGAATTGATTATTTACCAGAACAGTAGCTATTAATTTCCTTGACTATTGAACTTTCTTCGGTACTACTTTGTTTCAGAGATACCAAAAAGCCCTGTGCTGCTGGTATATTCTTTTTATCTATAGCGCCTGCTGCATTATTCAATTGCTTGCTAATGTTCTGATAGAGTGTGATAAAGCGTCCTTGAAAACCCTGCAACTTCTCATCCTTAATTTCGAGGGTTTTCATCTCTTGGGTAAGTGGATCTATCTTACCAGCAAGTTCAGTTAAAGCTTTAGAACCTTTAGCCGGATTGGGGTTTTTACCGAATTCCTGACCTAGAGTAGATGCCTGATTCGCAACTTTTATAACTTTGTTACATTGGGCAACCTTACTTTCTCCGCAACCTGCAAATAATAATGCGATCGCAGTAGTGACTGAAAGCATAAAACTTTGTTTAAATACACGTTGCATTTGTTCTATTATCTCCAACTATGTTTCGGGAAAGTTGGACAGCAGAAATAAATGGCCAGCGAAAATGCTTTTTTCTAACTAAAAAGAATCTTGATTTCTGTTGCCCTGTTACTTTATACTTCATTTTGTCCATAATGTGTATGTAATTACACTTAAGTAGCAAAATTTAACATTCTATAGTCGGGTTGCGCTTTACACTCCCAATTTTGGAACTAACTTCAATGTCGCAGCAGTACTAGCAGTAACCTTCTTTTGCTCCCACAACATAGGGTGGTATTCAATCTTGCGCCAAGAGTCAACCATATCGTTGTAGTGGTTATGGAAAGCATGTCCTGATTGTCCGGGTGTATGAATCGCGACTGAGTTATCCAAATTTCCCAAATCTACAATCATCCGCAGAGAAGGAATATCTGTCACCTCAAAAGATTTATTTGCTCTCCATCGGTTAGCATTCACTGTTTCGCCGTTACCAGCCGTGGCAAATGCACCACGATTAAATAAAGCTTCAATCGGTGCAACCCCAGATTTACCCAATGTGGCATTCCGAAAAGTAACAGTATGTAGTTTGCCCCAATTCCAGTTTTTCGGATCTTTGCTTTGAACCCGTTCTAGTTCATCCACAGCTTCCGTAAAGGATTGCCGCAAAATTTCGTCGCGGTTCTCAACTTTTGGGGTGTTGCGATTATCCCACCAAGAACTATTAGGCTGTTTTACCAAATTTGCTACCACAGCATACCAGCGATCGCCCCCATTGGGAAAATATCTCTCAGGCAACCGATCGTGAAACGTATCTGCTAGCAAGTGTTTCCAGAATACTTCAAACAAGGCAGCAGCAGGTGATGTCATTCTTAACTGCAAATTCCAATCTTGCAAAAGTTTTTGGGCTGCTTGTAAACGTGGAGTCTCAACAATGATAGATTGCAGTAGCGGTATTAATATTTGGGCATTGAGATTGCGATCGTCACCTTGTATTTGCTGCACATCTTCCACAGAAATCGGTTCCGTTTGTTCTGAAATCATCTCAACGATGCGCTTCGCCCGATAGCCATAAACCCAGTCTGCGGTAATTAAGTAAGGATATTTACGCATAACTAAATTATTAGCAGTAGCAATATAACCTTGAGATGGATTGAAACTTTTGGGTAACTTCTCAAAGTCAATATAGCCTTGCCATTCATAAGCATCCGTCCAACCGGGAACGGGATAACGCCCCTTTCCCTTGGCACGGATGGGGAATTTACCAGGCATTTGGTAGCCAATATTGCCATCAATATCGGCGTAGACCAAATTTTGAGCCGGGACATCATAATTTCTCGCAGCAGTGCGGAATTCTTGCCAGTTTTGGGCGCGATTTATTTGGGGAATGGCATCCGCTAGTTTAGAAGGTTCTAGGGCTGTCCAGCGCAGGGCTACGGCGTAGTTTTGGGGTATTTCTAACGGCTGACTTGGTTGGAACTCCTTCAGATTGGGCGAAACATCAGAGAGAATCGGCCCGTGTCGGGTATAGCGAACCGTTTGGATAATTGGCTGACTTCCGGCAACTTGAATCGTCTCTTGCAGGAGTTTCATATCAACCCATTTGCCATTTACCTCATACTGATTGGGGTTGTTGGGATTGATTTTCTCAATGTATAAATCCATTACATCAGATAGTACATTAGTTACACCCCAAGCAATGCGATCGCTATGACCGATAATCACCCCAATCATTCCCGCAAAGGAAAAGCCAGTAACGTTGTAAGGACATTCTGCACTCTTAGATATACAATGCAAACCAACCTCATACCAAATAGAGGGTATTTGCACACCTAAGTGGGGATCGTTTGCTAAAATTGGCTTACCTGTATCTGTGCGATCGCCAGATATTACCCAGTTATTGGAACCAATGCCTATTCCCGTTGGCCCGATAAGTTGTTCCAAAGCCATCATCGGCTTGGTAATTGCCTGCATTACCTCCTCAATATCAAAGGCGGTAAATGGCGGATCGTCAGAATTTTCATCCTCTCCTGTTTTCTCTTTTTGGAACTCAGGTAAAATCGCTGGCAAATCTTGAGGATATGGCGGATAAAGTTCTTCGACTTGCGCGGGAGTAAGGGTTTTGAGCAGGATGGCACGTTCAACCTCACTCTGGAAATTTGTACCCAAATCGTAAGCCATCACTTTCCCCCAAGTCAGGGAATGCAATATTTGCCAAGGTTCTGGCTTATACCCAGGATTGAGGAATTTTAGCACAGCGTATTCTAGACTGAGAGCGCTGCCTTGATGCTCCTTCAGATAGGCATTGACACCATCCGAGTATGCTTCTAGATATGCCTTCATCTCTGCATTAATTTCTTTAATTTCTTGCTGCGCCACCCTTGCCCAACCCATTGTCCGCAGATATCTGTCAGTGTCAACCTGAGAAGAACCAAACATTTCTGATAGCCGCCCAGAACCGATGTGTCGCCAAAAATCCATTTGCCAAAAACGGTCTTGGGCGTGGATATAACCTTGCGCCATAAATAAATCGTGGGAGTTGGCAGCATAAATCTGGGGAATTCCCCATTTATCGCGCTGGACGGTTACTTCCGCTTTGAGTTCAGGTAGTTGAATTGTGCCACTCTCTTGAGCAAAAGATTGACGCACAATGGATGTGGCGAATCCCGCTAACAATAGCCCCAGCACTAACAGCACAATCAAAGTTCTTGTGATAATCTGAGGAAACCAACGTTTCCTGAAGCTTTTTATTTTGGCTGGCTGTGGCATTGTTTAGTAAAATCACGTGATGTTACAAAGTTGATATTACAGTAGAGCGAGCAATATTGATTTAATGCCTGTTCTACCACCTTTACAATCAAGAAAGCGACGAACGACTAGCTGAACGGCGAAGATTGCGCTGAACTGTTCAAACCTGACACAGGCATTCACTTACACAGCTAAAATGATTCCAAGGGAACTCTTCAGCAGAACCACAATGCTGAGAATTAGCTTAAAAATATCTTATTGGTGCGATCGCAGGAGGCAAAAAATGGGCTTGGCTGGATTAAGAATTGTGTTGGTAGAACCAGCTGGGCCGATAAATATCGGGGCGATCGCCAGAGTAATGAAAAATTTCGGGCTATATAATTTAGTATTAGTGAACCCCCAATGCGATCCGCTATCGACGGAAGCTTTGATGATGGCTGTTCATGCTCAGGAAATTATCGAATCTGCGGAATTAGTGGCGACCTTACCAGAAGCATTGCATGGATGTGTACGGGCGATCGCTACCACCGGTCGCGTTCGCAGTTTAGAAACACCTTTAGAAAATCCCCGCACCGCACTACCTTGGTTACTGGAGGAACCAGAAAAACCCGCAGCCCTGATTTTTGGCAGGGAAGACCGGGGATTAAGCAATGAAGAATTAAATTATGCCCAGAGGTTTGTTGGTATTCCCACAAGTCAAGATTATGTAGCCCTAAATTTGGCCACCGCCGTAGCAATCTGTTGTTATGAATTGTCACAATGCGCCCCGCAATCTGACATTCAGACCTTACCCCAAACTGAACTCGCTCCCTTAGATGTTGTAGAAGGATACTACCAGCAATTAGAATCACTATTACTGAAAATTGGTTATGTATATCCCCATACGGCAGCTAGTCGCATGGGAAAATTTCGCCAACTATATAATCGCGCTCACCTGAAAACTGGGGAAGTAGCAATGCTCCGAGGAATTTTACAGCAGGTAGAATGGGCCCTGAAAAACCAAAGGGATGGTGAAAACTTGTAATTATTCGTTTAATATATACGCAATCATCCCCCCAAAATATTTAATATGGCTTAAACTAAACACAAAAATGCTACTTAGTGGCAAAGTGGAATTTGAGTATTAATATTGCTTAAAGATTAAGTTTTGGGTCAGGAGTCTGCAAGAAAACAGTCAAGTCGGTCACAAGGAGTAACTGTGTCAGAGTCAAGTGACGAACTAACAGCTTTCTCGCGGCGACAACCCTTAAATCGCCGCCAACGTCCACAAAAAGTTCAAAAAGTGGCACAAAAGAAAGTTAAAGCTAACAGCCAGCAACAAGCTACCAATGGACGAGAAGCAGCGCTAGCACGCCCAAAAAATCGCATCAGTCCTCCCCCAATGCCTGGTGCTACACGCAGGGTAAAATCGGGGTTAGTCATGCCAACAGCAGTCAAACCAATACCTACCGTGAAAGGGAAAATTCCTCCTTTCCGACCAGGTGCTGTGATGGTTAAAGCTGTGCGGATGGAAAAGCCAAAGACAGGTAGGCGCTCATCGCGGAAGACGCGGTTAAAGCCAATGGCGAAAACTATATTGTATATTGTGCGGTTATTGATTGTGGGTGTTGGGATGGGTGCAATTGTGGGCACTGTGTTATCAGTATTAGACCCAGCGAATCGCATCAGCACCACTTCTGCGCCCCAATCTAATAGTAATGTGCGATCGCAGCCGCAACCAGCCCAAACTCCCCCAACCGCAGTTTCCAGCCTATACCTATCCCAGGAAATTACCTCTTTGAAAAATGCCGTGCAAAATTTGGCCACCACCAACCCAAATCTTACACCCGGCGTTTTCTTGGTAGATTTGGATACTGGTAATTATGTAGATGTCAATGGCTCTACCAGTTTTCCGGCGGCTAGCACGATTAAAGTGCCGATTCTGATTGCCTTTTTCCAGGATGTGGACGCGGGGAAAATTCGCCTGGATGAAATGCTGACCATGCAACAGGATGCAATAGCTGGCGGTTCAGGAACTCTGCAATATAAACCAGCTGGAACCCAGTACGCCGCTCTAGAAGTAGTCACTAAAATGATTACAATCAGCGACAACACGGCGACAAATATGCTGATTGCCAAACTGGGTGGGATAGAGGCGTTAAACCAGCGTTTCCGCAGTTGGGGATTAACAACCACAACAATTCGTAATCAACTGCCAGATTTGCAAGGGACAAACACCACTAGTCCCAAGGAACTAGGGAATTTGATGGCGATTGTGAGTCAAGGAAATTTAGTCAGTGTGCCATCACGCGATCTCATGCTCGATATCTTGCGTCGCACTGAGAAAAATACTCTGCTACCATCAGGTTTGGGAACAGGCGCGAGAGCCTACCACAAAACGGGTGATATCGGCACAATGTTGGCAGACACAGGTTTAATTGTTGTTCCAACTGGCAAGCGCTATATAGCCTCTGTCATGGTACAACGCCCCGAAAACGATCCTCGCGCTGAAAAATTGATTAGCTCAATTTCTCGTGCTGCCTACGAAGAATTTAGCCAGAATGCTGCCGTATCCAATAGTCCGACAAGCATTATACCCGCAAATGGTTATCAGCCCCAGGTTGCGAATCCTGCTTTACCCAACGGTACAACAGGCACAGTGCCCATGAATATTTATCAGCCTCCTGTTGTCAGTCCTCCACCCAACGGTATAGGAAGTACTGTACCTACAAACGGTTATCAATCTCCAGTTATGAATCCCCAGTATTATCCACCAAGATAATTCATAATTAAAAACGACAGTTTGATTTTAATTTGGCTTGAAATCCCTATGCCATAAATGCGATCGCTAGATTGCTAAAAACAAAGCTAAACAATGCTGTTGTCTTTTAACTCTTAACTTTTTTGATATCGCATTCCTGGCAGTTGCGAAACTAAACCCATAAGTTCCAACTGTAACAAAGCACTGGAAACTGAACCAGAGGCCATGCCGGTTTGTTGAACAATAAAATCGAAGGGTAAAGGATCGCTTGTGAGTGCCTCCATTACTCTTTGCAATTCTGGTGATAAAGTTGGTAAACTTAACTGTTCTGGCACTGTAGAAGCCTCAATTCCATCAATTTGTGGGATTGCTCCCAGCATTGTTAATAGTTCATCTAGTTCCTTAAGAATGAAAGAAGCTCCCTGGCTTAGTAACTTTAAGCACCCTTGGGATGGATAATCGTCCAGTCTCCCAGGTAATGCATATACATCTCTGCCAAATTCATTGGCGTAGGTAGCAGTAATTAAGGCACCAGATTTAATCGGTGCTTCCATTACCAGGATGGCGCGGCTTAAGCCTGCAATAATGCGGTTGCGACGGGGGAAGTGCGTGCGATTGGGTGGGGTTTTGGTGGGATACTCACTCACGACTAACCCAGCCATCAAAATTTGCTTGTACAAAT
Organism: Nostoc sp. 'Peltigera membranacea cyanobiont' 213; assembly: GCF_002245975.1. NCBI lineage: Bacteria > Bacillati > Cyanobacteriota > Cyanophyceae > Nostocales > Nostocaceae > Nostoc > Nostoc sp. 'Peltigera membranacea cyanobiont' 213. The sequence continues at coordinate 84,259 of NZ_NOLI01000016.1, forward strand.
CCCGATTTTTATGTGGATAGATGACATCTACACCAGTTCCTAAAACTGCGATCGTCCGTCCACCTGCTTTCATGGCGGCGATGTGGCTTTCTGTGTCAATTCCCTCTGCCATCCCAGAAACAACTGTAAAGCCGTTTTTAGCTAAAGCTGTACTAATTTGGCGAGTCCAACGAATACCATATTCTGAGGGTTGGCGAGTGCCGACAATTCCAACCATCGGTTTTTGTCCGAGATTTTCTTGGAGTTCGACTTCACCACGATAGTATAAAATCGGTGGAGGACTGGGAGTTTCCAGCAGTAAGCGAGGATAATCTGCATCTGCTGGTGTCCAGAAATTGGGGTTTTCCTGCTGGTGTTTGGTGAAAAGTTGTTCTGGGTGCAAACGCGATCGCTGTTGTACTACTTTTTCTAGTGTCTGAAAACCCAAACCTTCCACCTCTCCTAACTGTACCTTGCTAGCGTTCCAAGCTGTTGCCAGCGTGCCAAAATGCTGTTGCATCCGTCGCAGCAATACCGGGCCAATTCCCGAAATTTGCGTCCAAGCTAGCCAATATGCGCCTTCTTCTACCACCATTCCATCCTCACTCCTACTGGATTGAGTATTCCCAATCCCCAATCCTTAATCCCCAATTCCCCTTGACTTTTGACTCTTGACTCTTGACTATTAACTATTGAGTATTATTTTTTGATCTTCTGTGATGAAATATTTCTATCGTCTTCTAATAAGCCTATCTGGGTGCTTAATATTTTTGCTGCTACATAGTTGTTTTGATTTGTTGCCTAGTTTAGCAGCCGAAAAAGTTACTGTCAGGTACGGATTGTTTGAGCAATCGATCCCAGTAGCAGATATACGCAACTATGGCGAGACACAAAAGGTTTCTGGCGATCTAAAATCTTTTTTAGGTTACTTCAGCGCTAAAGATAAACAGAAGTTTCAAGATGCTCTTCAGGTGAAAATGTCCCTTGATATTGCGGCTTTAGATAAGCTGATCAACACAGGAATGGGCAAGCAAATTTTATCTTTTGTTTCCCAAGCGACTGTCTTTCCGACACGTTCTGCGATCGCCGGTAGCGATCGAGGCAGTATCCAAGCGCTACGATCTGCTATTATCTTAGGAGCCAAATCACCTGAAGGTTTAGGAATAACCAGCTTTCTAGAAGCCTATCCTAGTAATCAACTAGTCTTGGACGTATCAAAAATTTCTCAGCTAGTCAGCATGGCCAATTTATCTTCTGGTTCTGCTAGCGCACCGCCGAAAGACGACGTAAGTTCTTCACCGTTAGGGCAAATTGCGCTGCAATATCAGATACTTGCTGCTCAAGATAAACAGTTCTCAGGTTGCTTATTTGGCGATTCTGTTTCGGCTGAACTTGGCAATACTCTTGGGAATGGTACTTTTAATTTTGGGTTAAATGGTCTGAGTACAATCTCTTTACTGGAGCAACTTAAAAGTTTAATTCCTACCAAGGTGAAATGTGAAAAAGCCATTATTGCCATCGGTGGAAACGATGCTTGGTATGGAATTAGTGATGAGTTGTTTAGCAAAAACCTGCAAGCGGCGATCGCACTTGTCAGAACAATGGGAAATAAACAGATTTTTCTGATTCCAGCTTTTTATTCAACAGTTGCAGCCAGCTTAGATCCAACTTTAGCAGCCCCACTTCCTAGAGTCGAACAAATTAATGTTCTGATTAATCAAGTTGCTGAGGCAGAAAAAGTCCCAGTTGAAGCAGCAGGACTAGCACCCTTGTATGAAAATAATGTTCTTAAAGAAAATTTGACAACTGATGGCGACCATCTGAATGCAGAGGGGCTAAAAATTTATCGACAAGCATTATTACAAATTCTGCAAAAGTAATATAGCTATCCTAAATAATTGGTAAAAATTTTAGAGATGATTGGGCGAATAGAATTAACTGTTGACGAATTAATAGAAGGTCTAATCCATTCGCCCCAATCCATCTTAATTTCTTTAAATGGTCGTGGCGTTAGCTAAGGGACTTCCAAATAAAAAAATATCCCAAATTTTCTTGTGGGATGGGCATCTTGCC
>NZ_NOLI01000160.1:0-17504 GCF_002245975.1 Nostoc sp. 'Peltigera membranacea cyanobiont' 213
CTCCCCCTGCTCCCTCATCTCCCTCATCTCCCCCACTCCCCACTCACCGAGTTATGGCAAAAATTTTCTCAGTTCATCCGGATAATCCTCAAATGCGACGAATAGAGGAAATAAAGTCGGCGCTTTCTAGTGGCGCAGTCATGCTTTACCCTACTGATACAGTTTATGCGATCGGTTGTGATTTGAATGCTAAGTCGGCGGTAGAACGAGTGCGGCAAATTAAACAGCTAGCAAATGATAAACCACTGACATTTTTATGTCCCTCGCTTTCAAATGTGGCAACTTATGCCTTCGTAAGTGACACAGCCTATCGGATTATGAAACGCCTGATTCCAGGGCCATACACGTTTTTGCTCCCAGCAACTAAATTAGTACCGCGATTGGTGCAAAGCCCCAAGCGGAAAAGTACTGGAATTAGAGTCCCAAACCATACTGTGTGTTTGGAGTTGCTGGCAGCTTTGGGTAATCCAATTATTTCAACTTCAGCACATCTGCCAGCAGATGAAGCAGAGAATGGGATGATTCGGATAGATCCAGAAACTGTTCAGTCACGGGTAGAGCTATTTGACCGTTTGGATAAGTTGGTAGACATAATTGTAGACACTGGCGAAGAACCTACTTATGAAGTATCTACGATTTTGGATATGACGGGAGACGAAGCAGCAATTATACGGAGGGGTTTAGGTTGGGAAGCAGCAGCAGCATGGGTATAAGAATGAAACTTCACAGGCACACCTCTCCGTTTCGGAAATTGCGATCGAAGTGACTCCAGTTTTTAAATTGTCATATTTAAACGCGATGTCTACGACGGGCACAGATGCAATAACAGGATGGTGTAACAGTCGATACAGCAAGAGATTTGACAACTTTGAGAAAATGTGGGTACTTGTGTCCCCACGTCAATGTGGCGGCTTGTGAAAAAACCGACACATTGCCATAACTGTAACTCTGTCGTATTTCCTACAGTTTTATATATGAGCTTTAGATGTGAGCATTATATGCGGCAAATCTTAATGGATGAATGCCCAAAGATTCTCCAGCCAAGGCTAGCCTTGATCGCTGTCTCTGCGTTGTAATTACGGTGCAATACTACTCCCTGGAAAAGTCATGAAAGCTAACGTCGTTAATCTACCAAACTCTACACCTATTTTTAATAACCACCTTTCGACCGAAGAATTTTCAGACAGCAGCAGCGAAACCTTAATTGAATTGCTGTGTCAGGAAATGCAAGCACAAGTGAAAGCAGCACCCAGGTGCGTAGAAGCTTTAGCAAACCGCATAGCCGTAGAAGTAGAACGCATTTGTGACAAAAGCTCGCGTATCCAAACATCTGGGCAAATCAAATCCTGGCAGATTACGTTGGGAAGGCATCGGATGCAAAAGTGCTTACGTTACTACCAACTAGGTTCCAAACAAGGACGGGTGGAATTACATAGCAATTTGGGTGCTATGGTTTACCGTCATGTAACTATATCAGGCTCTGAGTTGGGTTTTGATGCTCGTTACAGCCTAATTGAAGATTTTTTACAAGCATTTTATATCGAAGCTATCAAAGCTTTCCGCAGAGAAAACGAACTACCTAACGATCACACACCGCGGACTCAGCTACAATTAGCTGAATACATGGCCTTTACAGAACAGTACGCCAAACGCCGTATCAATTTACCTGGTGGTGCAAATCAGCAATTGATTATCTTACGCGCCCAAGGTTTTGCTCGTCGTCAGCCCCAAGAGACTACTGTGGATATTGAAATGGCGGTAGAGTCAGCTAAGGGTGAAGAAGCAGAATCTTACCAGCGTAACTCGGCGGTGCAACAGCTGCGATCGCAGATGATTGCCCAAACTAATTTTGACCCATCTGAAGAATCAGAACGCGATCGCGTCATCACTGAGTTGATGAAATATCTGGAGTCTCAAGGTCAATCTGATTGTATGAACTACCTCAGCTTGAAACTTCAAGACCTCTCAGCCCCAGAAATTGACCAAATTCTCGGTTTAACCAGCCGTCAGCGCGATTATCTCCAACAACGGTTTAAATATCACGTAGAAAAGTTTGCTAAACAACACCATTGGCAATTAGTACATCAATGGTTAGGCGCAGGTTTAGAGCAAAAATTGGGTTTATCTTCCCAGCAGTGGGATATTTTTGTCAATCAACTCACAGAACAACAACAGCAAATATTACAGTTAAAAACTGCAAGACAAACTGACCAAGCGATCGCTAAAACCATCAAATGCACCCCCAAACAGTTACAAAAGCGCTGGACTCAACTGTTAGAACTAGCATGGTCTATCCGCAACGGTCATACTGAGGCACAGACCGGTTGAAGTTGAGGTGAAATAACTAAAATTTATCCAAGCTAAATTCCCAGTTATTTAGAGAGGTTAGAAAAAAGTTTAAGGGACAAAAAGAAAAGGGAAATTCCATTCCTTTTATACTCCCTGAATTAGTAACTAGTTTCTTACCCCAATTATTAATACATTTGTATTTGTTTAGTACAAGAGTACCAAACTCTCAGATTTTTTACCCATTAATCCAACCTTGTTTAGTCAAAATAAAAAATTCATATTAAGCAACTGACCCTTTTTTACTACTTCTGTGAAATCCTATAATAAACAGGACTTTTGGCAGAGGGATTGAGGATGGCTCTGACTCAAGGCGGACGGGCAAATAAGTCTGGGAATATTTTAGAAGGAAATGTAGAAGCAATCTTAAATGGGCATAATTATTTTCAAGTCGGTAACTATGTCCCAAAAGAATTTATACTGAATGCTGCTTTATTACCAAAACGTTATGGAAAAGAAGTTTATATTGGGACTGGAATTTATCATACCGATTTGAAGGTTGATTTTTATGTTGTTGGCTCATCGGCTATGCCATCTGGTTTAATTTTTGAGTGTAAATGGCAAGAAAGCCCAGGTTCTGTTGATGAAAAATTTCCTTACTTGAACATGAACATCCAGAACTATTACCCTGCACCAACTATCGTCATTTTAGGCGGGGAAGGTATGCGAGAAGGCGCAAGCAAATGGCTAAAAGCAAGAGTTAATGATAACCATAATTTATTAGCAGTTTACAGCTTAGACAGATTTATTGCTTGGGCAAATAAAAATCTTTAAAAGGATGTAATTAATAGTTCGTCAATCATCCCTCTATTTTTTATATTGGAGTTAATCGAGCGGGCTGCTTTTATTTTATAAGTTTCAAAGTTGATATCTTTATAAATATTTCTAATAAATTCACTATCAGAATTACACACCATAACCTTGACACCACGATTTGCTAACTCTGCACAAGTATCTCTTAAGAGTTCTTGGTCTTTTTTACTAAAACAATTTTGACTATAAGCAGTGAAATAGCTAGTGTCACTGATAGGATAATAGGGTGGGTCAAAAAATACAAAGTCATCACTGCTAGTTGCATGATTTAGGACTTCTGTAAAATCTGCTTGTTTAATTTCTGCATGAGAAAGCGCTTCTGATGCTGCTTTTAGTAAAACCTCAGAACAAATATTAGGATTTTCATATCTGCCTAAAGGCACATTGAACTTTCCCTGTGAGTTGACTCGATAAAGACCATTAAAACAAGTTTTATTAAGATAAATTAGACGAGCCGCTTTTTCTATATCTGTACCATCAGAGTGGTTTCTGACACTATAATAATAATCTTTATTATGCCGATACTTATGCTCTTTCAATAGAAAAATTAATTCATCAGCATGACATGTAACACAACAATAAGTATTAATTAATTCGGCATTTATATCAGTCAAAGTTGCTATGTTTGGTTGGAGATAGAAAAAAACAGCACCACCGCCTAAAAATGGCTCATAGTAATTTTTATAACTCTTGGGAAAATAAGGAATATATTGTTGTATTAATCTACTTTTACCCCCTGCCCACTTCAAAAATGGACGCGGGCTAGTTTCCTTGGGAATTTGAATTACCATTTACTTGCGATTTAACTGAAAATAATCGTGACTAAATAAAGCCAATATAACCGACAAGCTATATTTTATATTAGCTGGCTAATTTTCCGGCTGCATAGATTACAATTAAGTGGATAAAGCATATCAAAACAAACGTAAGTATATAACAAGGCAGTTTAGATTCAAATGTTTGACGGATTTTGGGATAACGTCTTTCGCTACCCCCGGTACTTAATTACTATCGTCTTAGGGCTGTTTTTGAACACTTTTGAGCCATTAGTGCCACTATTGAAGCGCCCTGTTACCTTGATCGCCATCTTGGGTTTATTTGTGAGCAGCCTAGTCTTCCTTACTTTCACCCTACGGGCAATGCTCGGTTTAAGTGCAATCTAGACTAGCGCTATATCGGTGCTATAGCTCACAGACGGTTGTTCTTGGCGTTGATCGCGCTAAATACTGTCTAGCCAACTTACATCTATTTTTTTGTCGTACAACCTCTGTCAGGAGGCGAAATTTTTATGGCTACAAATCGCCGGGTTTCCCGCGTTGCTGAATTGATCAAACGGGAAGTGAGCCAAATGCTGCTCAACGGCATTAAGGATGACCGTGTGGGTACAGGAATGGTAAGTGTTACTGATGTTGATGTTTCTGGCGATCTCCAACACGCCAAAATCTACGTCAGTATCTATGGTACAGATGAAGCTAAGGTAGAAACAATGGCAGGCTTAAAGTCAGCCACGGGTTATGTCCGCAGCGAACTTGGGGCGCGGGTAAGGCTACGTCGCACACCAGAAGTCATTTTTCTCGAAGATCGCTCCATAGAACGCGGTAACAAGGTACTGGCACTACTAAGCCAACTCAATCACGATCGTCCACCAGAAAATCTGCTTCCAGGAGAAGACAGCACCGATCAAAACGATCGGGAATTCTCCGAATAAGTAACTAAAACAACAATGTAACTTCAGAACAATTAATCTCAGCAAATCCGCCAAACAGTTTACAGACGTGACTAGATCGCGTCTGTTTTAATGTAACCATAACCTACTTCAGCGATCGGTAGTTGCATCTACATGCTTTTTGTTTGCCTTGGTCAATGTTAAGGAACAAGGGTTTAAAGACCTCCACCGAATTCTTGTACCTTGCCAGAAGCTAACGCAACAGTGGCTTCAAGTCAGTGGTAACAGAGCTTTAGCTTTGTCGTTCGCATAGCGTCCCGCAGGGAAGCGTAGGAGTCAAATCTCAACTGGTTTCCTCCTTTTGCCTTTTAAAGATGTTTTTCAAAAGAAAACTGTATTTTTCAGTGCGAAAAATAACTAAGTGTACATAACCTTACTTAAGAAATTGTTAACAGATGTCAGAATAAAAGCTTTCGTAGTGTACTTTAGCCGTTATGTTTTGCAACAGTTTATACCCTAGTATCTGACAAAGGTTCTTGTGTTGTTTACCTAAGTTGAAGGAGGCAGGAGGCAGGAGGCAGAAGGTTTTTTCACTTATAGGATTCAGCGCAAAGTGCGGTCTTGGGGTCTCCCCAAGAGGAGCAACTTTGTAAGAGAGACCCCTCCTGAAAAAGAGCCACCAAATATTGCCTAAATACAGTAATGGCAAGACTTTTAGACTTGTTGCATAAAAATCATACAGTCGCCATAGCAGGTTAAGTTAACTACTCGGAATTTTTTTTGTAAAGCGGATTTTTGCCAAATGTCAGGATTCGTTGACTTTCTTAACATTTCTTGAGATAATTTCAGGATATGTAGCGTCAAAATAAAAATAGTTCCGTATAGCAAACTACAAAATCCTAGCCACAAGTCTAATTTCTGTAATGTTTGTTCCTAATTATTAACGGGAACACTATCGTAAGTGTTAATTTGTGAGTAAAAAACATGAGTGTGAATACGGTGCCTTCTATCAATTACTACTCTCTCGATCTGATTCAAGACGAAGCACGCCGACTCGTGCAAAAGGGAATGGTTAGCCGACAACAGCCAATATATAGCCTTTGCCAATATATTCCAGCCAGAGAGTGGGTTTGCGTTGAATGTGAATTAGAGAAATGTGACTTTTTGTTACGCGATCGCATTGGCGACCTAATTGGTCGGGAACAGTGGGACAACGACTAAATCAATGTTTGATTTCGGGTTTGGGATTGGGAGTTTATTTTCGATGTGTGGATGTCACAGTCAACGATCCTACGCCCAATCTAGGGGATAATCTCTGGTTTTTGATCGGCATTGCCCCATATAGAATCTTGCGTCTTTCATTAACACAAAAGTATTGGAGTCTGAATTTAGACAAATTCTCAAGTTAAAGAAGGCATCAGAAGCATTTTTTCTGTACATCTTTTGGTGCAAAGCTTGAGTCTGGTGTGTAAATTCGGTGAAGCTCCTACATCGATCTGTCTGATAGAAGTGTAGGAACTTCACTTTTGACTCGCAATTCATCGCATCGCCTGCTTTTCAAAGCCAAAACTCGTTTTGAGAAGTTTGCGAAGTCGGGCTAACCGACACCAGTTGCGACAATCAAGGGAATTTTCGCAAAATCCCAAATTTGTATAAGATTATTTGTTAAAAAATCTCGAAAAGCATAGAAAAATTATTAAACTATTATCCAACTTGCTCTAAATATTGATTAATGTCTTCAATAATACGAGTAAGTTCAGCTTCAGTAGTCAAGCGAATGTTGATGTTGCGGACAGTCAGCAAAACTTTGGCTGCAAAAGGCGTTGGCCAAATATTAGGATTACAGAAAATCTCTAAAAATACTTCACCTGTATAACAATATTCCATTGGAGGCTGGGGAGTGACTCTACCGCCGCCAGGAGTGGGTTTTGCGGCGACAGCTTTCAGTCGATCCATGAGTTGATCTGTCGCTGTCTTTAATTCTTGTGCTGCTTGGGGTGAAAAACTGAAGGAGACAGAACCTTCAATTAGGTTCAATGTTAGAGGAATTGAAGACATAAGTTTTTTATTAAAGCTTATTGATAAGTACTAATCTTACCGGAAGAAGAGACGAAGCCGCCGAGATCGACGGCGGTGAAGCCAACTTTTTTCAGGATGTGCCCCCAGCCTTGGCGCTGGTGTCGTCGCCAGACAGATTGACACGATCGGACTTTTCTTGGTTCTGCTCTATCAGGCTGCAAAGCCGCCATCAATCTTCAGGCTTGCACCGGTGATGAAACCGGCTTCTGCACTAGCAAGATAGGAAACCATATCGGCAACTTCTTCGCTTCGTCCATAGCGTTGCAAAGCAATCATACTTTTCATCCTCTCGGCAAAAGGGCCTTCTGCCGGATTCATGTCGGTGTCTACCGGGCCGGGTTGGATATTGTTCACAGTGATGCCACGAGGGCCGAGATCGCGAGCAAGACCGCGTGTGAAACTGGCGATCGCCCCTTTGGTCAAAGCGTAAACGGAGCCACCAGCAAAAGGCATGATATCACTGTTGACACTGCCAATCATAACGATCCGTCCGCCTTTATCCATGTGGCGGACAGCCTCCTGAGTTGCCACAAAGACACCCTTAACATTAACTGCGATCGACCGATCGAAATCATCCATCGAGAATTGGTCAATTGGGGCCAAAGTGGCGACCCCCGCATTGTTCACGAGGATGTCAAGACGACCAAAGACTTTGACTGTCTCGGCAACAGCGTTTTTCACCGCTTCAACATCGGCACTATCGGCGCGTATTGCCAAGGCTTTGCCACCTGCTGCTTCAATGGCAAGCACCACCTCGTCGGCTTTTTGTGGCGAACTAGTGTAGGTGAGGGCGACAGTTGCACCATCATCTGCGAGACGTTTAGCGATCGCTGCTCCTAGACCGCGCGAGCCACCTGTTACCAATGCCACCTTACCTGTAAGTTTTTTAGTATTCATAGTATTCGTGGTTGAAACTTGTCGTCTGAGAAAAATTGACCTTTGGAATTATATTGCTCAAGTTCTTACTCAAACTCATAAGAGTATCAAATGTTCACCCATTCTCTGGCTTGTGAATTTACTTTTAGAGGTGAAAACTTACCTATAGATTTACTAATTATTCCAAAACCTATAAGTGTTTTTTGATTTCGCTGCTCAAATCTTGACAATTTGAGCAGCGAAGCGTAAAATCAATCATTTTTATAAATTTTTATAAAGTAGTAAATAAAACTTCCTAAGCTCGTAATTTATCCTGAGTCAGTACAGAGTGCTAATGATTGTCATAATATCTTTGAATACAATTCGGTTTGGACTGGCTGGATGTATGAATAACAAAATTAATTAAAATATTTATGGAATTAATGATAAAAATATGCTGCTATCTGTAAAGGCATTACTAATAGCTATAAAGCTTGTAGCTGTTATTAGTTATAAATAATCTCAACAAAACAGTATAAAACATAGATCCTATAGAGAGACTTAATTCTTACTGCGTAAGACTTTGATACATTTAATTTGTGTTTATTGATGTTTTAAGTTTTACATTAGAAGTCATAGAACTTGATGTGATAAATTATCTATGATTTACGATAACCGCGCCGAAGTGCGAAAGGTTTTAATTATTACCTTACTTCTCAACCTGTTCGTATTGGGATTGAAAGCAGTTGTGGGCTACTGGACAGGTTCTTTGAGTTTGCTAGCTGATGCCTTGCATAGTGTGACAGATAGCGCCAACAACGTTTTAGGATTAATTGCAAGTAAATTTTCTTCTCCACAACCCGATCGCGAGCATCCCTACGGACACGGTAAGTTTGAAGCTGTGGGAGCTTTAGGAATTGCCTCATTTTTAGGAATAGCCTGTTTTGAAATTTTGCAAGGAGCAATCGAGCGAATTCTCAAAGGTGGTGGTGAACCTGTGAGAATATCGCCACCTGAGTTGTGGTTATTACTAATTGTGCTGGGCGTGAATATTTTTGTGGCGTTTTACGAACGTGCTGTAGGTAGACGGGTAGGTAGCTCTATTCTGATCGCTGATGCAACCCATACGATGAGCGACATTTGGGTGACAATCTCTGTAATTGCTGGCTTGATCGGAGTTTGGCTAGGTTATCAATGGATGGATTTAGTCTTAGCTTTTCCTGTCGCCTTGTTGGTATTTTGGAGTGGCTGGTCAGTTTTAAAAGAGAATTTGCCTTGGCTTGTGGATCAAATGGCGATCGCACCAGAAGCAATCCATGCGATCGCTACCTCTGTTCCAGGTGTAATTAACTGTCATGATATTGCTTCTCGCGGTGTTCTTGGTCGTCAAGTGTTCATTGAAATGCATTTAATAGTAGATGCACCAGACGTAGAAACGGCTCACCACATCACTGAAGAAGTGGAAAGCAGATTAGAAGAAAAGTTCCGTCCAGTGAGGATTTTAATTCACGTTGAGCCACCAGCATATAAGTCTGAGCAAATTAGTTTTGAAACTGGAGCAAACTAGTCTCAGCAATTCCAAATCACACCCTGTTGATTTAATGACCCACAAATCACTGCATCTTTGCGCTAATTTTTATAAGAAGCAACCAGATCAGCGACGATCGCAACCAATTCTCCTGGATCGACTGGTTTAGGCACATGAGTTTGAAAGCCAGCTTCTAGCGCACGGCTACGATACTCACTATCGCCATAAGCAGTTAAGGCGATCGCAGGGAGTTTTTCCCAAATATCAGGTTTCAGCGCCCGAATCTTGCGGATGAAGGTGTAGCCATCTTCACCAGGCATAGCAATATCACAAATCAATATATCTGGCTGCAACTCAGGTAGTACTTTCAATGCTACCGCCGCCGATGGAACTGCCGTAACGGTGGCTCCATCAGCTTCTAACACGGTAGTAATATAAAAACGGCTATCGTCATCATCATCAACAACGAGGATGTTTAAGCCAGCAAGGGGGAGAAGAGGTTGCATAACATCTCCATTAATGTTTATCAAATGAAAGTTATTTCTAACGAGCTGCTGGTTTTTGTCTTTTACCACACCCTTGGTAATTTTACTGCGATCGCGCCTATTTTCCTAGACAATAATTCAATTTGTCCAGCCACCATCTAATTGATGGTTACTTATTTACTGGTATTTATAATGATTGGCTAGATAAATTTATGTTTGTGTTTAAATTTAGTTATATTTAAAAACTTCATTTTAACAACTAGTTAGGGTTACAAAATCACTTTGATAATTGCTGCCTACTTTATTAATAAAAACTTGCGATTTGGATAGAGATTTTTTATTTAGCAAGTCTCATATTTTGCGATGAAGCTAAATAAATCTAAACTGCATAAATTAAATCAAGCTCTTGTAAAATGGGCAACACGAGCGCCCTAACTAGAGGAATCCGCTTTGATTACTGAACAAGATTAAGTACACATCTATAGGACTCATATTTGATTTTTGAAATACACGTAGGGTGTGTTATGCCGTAGGCTTAACGCACCACCCTTTATGTTTTGGTGCGTTACGGAAGCCGTAACACACCCTACACATACTTAGATTTTTTCAGAAATCAAATACTAGTCCTATATATCCTTCTTTTCTGTTAAGAGTTCCCTACCTACGCAGATAATTTCAGTAATCAAATATGATTCCTATATATATAAGTTAAATGTATAATAGCTTACCAAATCGATATCCAAAAAAATAGACAATGCCAAAACTCCAAATGAGTCAGGTCGGCATTGCCATTTTTAAATATATGAATCTGAATTATCGGCAAGAGTGAGAGCTTTTAGCTAAGTCAACCACAAAACTCGATTATTCCCATTCAATGGTTCCAGGCGGCTTAGAGGTGATGTCATAAACCACCCGATTCACCCCTTTTACCTCATTCACAATTCGAGTGGAAATCACTTCCAGGACATCGTAAGGGACTCTCGCCCAATCAGCAGTCATGCCATCTTCACTAGTAACAATTCGCAAGACAATGGGGTAAGCGTAAGTACGTTGATCGCCCATAACTCCAACACTACGAATTGGTAACAATACAGCAAATGCTTGCCAGAAATCATGATACATGCCGCGTTGGTTAATTTCTTGCCGCACAATCAAATCAGCATCGCGCAAAATATTTAACCGCTCAGATGTAACTTCCCCCAGAATACGAATTGCCAAACCTGGACCAGGAAAAGGTTGTCGTTGGACAATTTCTTCTGGTAAACCAATGGAACGCCCAACTTTGCGGACTTCATCTTTAAATAGTTTCCGCAGTGGTTCTACCAATTTAAATCTTAAGTCTTTGGGCAAACCGCCAACATTGTGATGACTCTTAATTTTCACCGCTACCCGCTCACCAGTTTGGGGATCAACATTGGTGTCAGCAGATTCGATGACATCTGGATAAAGAGTCCCTTGAGCCAGATAGTCAAAGTGACCGAGGCGCTTGGATGTTTCCTCAAATACATTGATAAACTCGTGTCCGATGCGGCGGCGTTTTTCTTCAGGATCTGTAACACCATCAACTTTAGCTAAAAAGCGATCGCGGGCATTCACATACTCTACAGGAATGTGAAATTGCTCTTGGAACAGCTTTACCAATCGCTCCGGCTCATACTTTCGCATAAAGCCTTGATCGATAAATACGCAAGTTAGTTGCTCGCCAATGGCTTTATAAAGCAAGAAAGCCAGGGTAGAAGAATCCACTCCCCCAGACAGCGCCAACAGCACCCGCTTCTCCCCAACTCTGGTGCGAATTTCCCGAATCGCCTCTTCGACAAAAGCCGCAGTTGTCCAAGTAGGTTCGCAATCGCAGATATGGTAGACAAAATTACGGATTAATGCTATCCCCCCAAGAGAATGCACTACCTCTGGATGGAATTGAACCCCGTAAAGTTTCTTTTCGTGATCGGCGATCGCAGCACAGGGTGTATTTTCTGTATGTGCCAGTAATTCAAAACCTGATGGCATTTGGGTAACTGAGTCTCCGTGACTCATCCACATAGTAGTGCCATCTTCGACGTTAGTAAGTAAATCTGTGGGATCGTCAATATATAATGATGCTTTGCCGTACTCACCTCGGTCAGCCTTTGCGACTTCTCCACCGAGTTGGTTTACCATTAACTGCATCCCATAGCAAACACCCAAAATGGGTATTCCCAAATTCCAGATTTCTGGGTCACAATGGGGAGCGTTATCACCATAAACCGAACTCGGCCCACCAGAGAGGATGACTCCCTTGGGATTGAGTTGGCGCAATTGTTCAGAAGTAGTGCGATAGGATAAAACTTCAGAGTATACTTGAGTTTCGCGGATGCGACGGGCAATCAATTCAGAATATTGAGAGCCGAAGTCCAGAATTACAATCAATTGGCGATCGAGCCGCCCAACATTTTCTAATGTTTGGGGCGCTTGTTCTGTTGGTAGAGTCACCACTGTATTCATGACGGGAGTGTTATGTCTGTTAAGGGTAGATGCTTTGCGGTCTATAGTGATGCTATTATTCAGCCTGGTTAGGCTGATAATGGTAGAGAAGCCCTAGACAAACGCGAGGTTATGTGCGTTTGTCTAGTCCCGAAGTCGGAGACGGTATTAGAACGATAAACTTACCCTAGAGTGGTTACTTAAAAGATTATTTATTTGAATTGTTTACGATTATTCATAATAAATTAACATAATTTTCCCACCAACAGACCAGCAGTTTTACTCTTCACGATAATTTTGCGATCGCGATCGAACATAACCGAGCCACAGACTGTACCTGCTGTGCCACTTTCGCTATGGCTTTGGATATATTCTTGAGAACGAATATCGATGGTTTCGGCGATCGCACTGTAAACTTGATTTACCCAATCACTACCAGTTGCAGCATCTAGCGATTTTAGGTATGTTAATGCTGCTTCGGCGGTAGCACTGTTAAACACAACTTGGATATCTGGTGATTTTAAACCTGCGATCGCACAGTGCGCTGCCAAAATTTCTCGCCGTCCATCAGCTAAGTAGTGATGAGTGTGAAAAATTCCCCCCGCCAGCTTCATCAACTTCCCGTGATAGCCAAATAGTAAAATTTCTTTCACACCTAGCACATCAGCTTCTACCAACATTGGGCCAAGCCAGTTAGCAGTTTTGACCAATTGTTCGGGATTAATCCCTAGTTTACGCGCCAAATCTAGGCCATTCTCGCCGATACAAAATACTAAAGTCTCAAAACGACTGGCTTTATTTTGTAATTCCGCCCGAAAAACTGCAAGCTGATCTGGCGTACTTAAAGGTTGAGAAATACCTGTTGTGCCTAAAAGCGAAAGTCCTTCAACCACACCAAAAGCAGAATTTGAAGTCCGAACAGCTAGCGATCGCCCTTCGGGTAGAATAATTGTCACCGTAATTTTTTCTCCCAGTGCTAGCATCCGTTGCAAGTTTTCTTTTAAAAGCCTTTGAGCATAAGCGTAAATAGCCGGCTTGTCATCAGCATTCATCTGTTTGCCAATTCCTTCCCCGCCTTTAATAATTACCGTCTCCTCATCTTCCCCTCCCCACTCCACCAATGCCCAAATCGGTGTATCTTTAGTCAAATCGAGATTATCACCAGGATCGCTGCGGGTAATTGCTAAAGCTATATTCTCAGATAATCCTGCTACCTGTTCAATGGGGATTTCGGCGATTTGAGCGGGTTCAATCAAATCTACAGAGGCAAAAGTTAGGGGTTTGCGATCGTGTAACCAATGTAAAGCTGCAACAGCAGCAGCGCACGCAAATACTGGGAGTGTGTATCCAGAACGGGACATTTTTTAATTTAAAAGTCAAAATAATTCTTCAAAAGCGATCGCGCAGCGTCACGAAGCTTCGCTACCTGTCAATGTACATGCACCATGAATCGGGCATACGCTGCTCCAGCAATCTGAGATGAGCGCCAAACCCGACGAATGGATTATCGGACACCACATCGTAAAGCCCTTTGCCCCAGTCTGGAATATCTCTTTCCTCGTAACGAGCGATAAGAATCTGCATGTCGAAAACTAAAATACCAGTGATACCAAGCCGACGATAAAGAGCATAAACGACTGCTGCAATAGCAGGCAACTGAATCGGACGAGCGCTTGCCGCTCCCACCGCAGTTCTGAAATTAATTTCGTATCTGAAGTTTTCAAAATCAAGTTCGCCCTCGTTCTCGAAACCCTCAACTTCACCAAAGGAGAACTCCATGCTCAAGAATATGTCAAACAAATCGTTCGTGTCACCCAAATACGGAGACAAAGAGCAACCCAGGCACTCGTTAATATCTTTAGCTGTTTGAGCTAAATCTTGCGGATAGTTGAAGAAGTAGCCTATCTTGTAGCTCATATTTTTTATTCTACCGGTTCCAGCCAAGCCGCGCGCGACGGCAGAACTATTGACACCAGAAAATTATTAGTAAAATGACAAAATTGAGTAACTCTTTCGGCAAAATTACGAATTACGTTAGCATAGCGGTAGCGAGTCCGCGAGCGTCATTACGAATTACGAATTAATTAGACTCCCACTTCTGATAATAGAGCTTCCATAGCTTCCCAAGAAATTCCTTGCTGAATATAACGGGGTGCTTCAGCATTATAAGGACTGGCTACTCGGTCAATATTGAGGATCTTTGCCCCATCTGGTAGAACTGGTACATCTGCATCAAATGCCGTTGGGCGCATCAAAGAACTGGAAAAGCCTTTGAAAATAGCAATTGTATCTTGCTCATCGGCAATTTCCACCGTTACAATTAGGACTTCTTGGGGGCGTTTAGCGGTGTATTGTTCCAGTCGCTTACCAATAGAATTCATTTTTTTAAAAGTATGGGTATGGTTGCGTAGCGACAGTTATTGTGGTGAGGCTGAACGTCCCTGTTTGCCCAGTTTAATCAGAACAAAATAGCTTAAGTAAACCACATAAATTACTAAACTAGTTATGCCAAGAAAACCTAAAAACTCCGCTTTGCTATTAGCATGAAAATATTCTTTGAATAACAACGGAACCTCGAACCAGACGCGACAATAGGCAGTCTTAATCATATTGCCAGAAAAAGCACAACCCAAAAATGGGATAAAGGCTAGTGTACCCAAAGAACAATAAACAGTTGTAGCCCAGCGCCAAGAGGTAAAAATAAATTTCAAAGCGCCACTGGTTTGATACTCAATTTCATCGTTGATATCCACCCAGAACCACAGCGAAACTACGATCAAAATTTGAGCCATCAATCCAGAGATAAAGCTAACTGGATATTGGGCAATCATTAAGTAAATCGTGATTGCCACCAGGCTTGATACTCTCCAATATATACTCAATAAGCGTTGTATACCTTCTACTTTTTGCACAAATGCCCAAATCAGAAGAATTAGCGGAATAATTACCAGGAATAATACTGCCAGTCGGTAATCAATCCAGACGAAAGGGCGAAACCAAATATCATAGTCCATAGTTTTTCTCAAACGATAAATAAAACATTTCTAACTAAGAGCAAGTATCCATAACTGACAAAACTGTAAGCTATTAGCTAGCTAGTAGTCTATCTATATTACAAACAGTTTAATCAAAGCACAAAATCTCGCCTCAAGACTGCGCTCTAATCTCTTGGTGGAAGCAAGTGGCTACTCAATTTATACCATTTCACACAATTTATGCTATAAACACGTTTGTAGGGGCATACAGATGTACGCCCCTACAGCCAATTCATGTGTTGCAAAGATTTTTGGAAAAGCTATTACATGGTAAATTGTTTAATTTATTTTCCTAAATCTCTGGTGACAAACGAATAGAAAATTCACTTATTTAAATTTCTAGTCGTCATAAACTCGGCATTCAATTGCATCTGGGTTGTCATCACAATACTGTTCTAGAGAATTTTTTGGCTTGCTTTGGCGCTTGTGCGAAGCTTCAGCTTGCAATTCTTCTACTGCATCCCAAGCAGCTGCACACTCTGGTGAACTGCTACCGCTAATGTCACAGACAGTACGCGCTTGTTCTACTTCTTCTTGGATTTGCTCTTGGATGCCGCTCTTTGCTGTTTCTTGGATGTTAGTCATTGCTTTAGTCTCGTTGTGTGTTGTTAATACTAGTATAGAAAAAGTTCAGGAATGGCAGATTTTAGCTTGATTACTAACTATTCTAACCATTCAGTTCATAAGTTAGTACTTTAGCCTATTGATTTATAACCAATACAGTAAACTGCCGCATCTATAATGCATTCATCTTTATTTTTTAAGATTTTGTGGAATTAGTACCATAGATAAACAATCATACAATATATTTAGATGCATCTATTAGGGAATGACAACCCCAGCTTCTTGGGATGGAGGAGACAAAAGGCTGGCACTAATTCTTGTAGGATGCAATTTTTCCGAAAATAAAAGACCAAAACCTACTAGCCCAAAAAGAGAAAGAAGCTCAAAACTCATGGCAGACCAAATGCAGTGGGCAAACGCCCTATCAACCCGTCATTCTTTAGAAGCCGCCGTTACAGATGTGGTGGAACGAGCTGTCTCATCGTTAACAGCACCTGCGGATCTAGGACTGGTATTCATTTCGTCTGCTTTTGCGAGTGAGTATTCCCGATTGTTACCCTTGTTAGCTGAGAAACTTTCTGTACCAGTGCTAATTGGCTGTAGCGGTGGCGGGGTGATTGGGACGACAGTTGCCGGAGAAACCCAAGAGTTGGAAGCCGAACCAGCTATTAGCTTGACTTTAGCACATCTTCCAGGGGTGAAGATTCAAGTTTTTCATGTTGTTGCTGAAGAATTACCTGATTTAGATAGTTCTCCAGATGCTTGGGTTGATTTGATTGGGGTGCCAGCATCACCGACACCTCAGTTCATATTGCTGTCTAGTTCTTTCGCCTCTGGAATCAACGATTTGTTGCAGGGGTTAGATTTTGCATATCCAGGATCGGTGATTGTGGGAGGACAGGCGAGTGGTGGAGGTATGGGTGGGCGTGTTGCCTTATTTTGTAATGAGACTGATGGCGAGGAATCCCAAAGCCTGCATC
Source organism: Nostoc sp. 'Peltigera membranacea cyanobiont' 213 (assembly GCF_002245975.1). NCBI lineage: Bacteria > Bacillati > Cyanobacteriota > Cyanophyceae > Nostocales > Nostocaceae > Nostoc > Nostoc sp. 'Peltigera membranacea cyanobiont' 213. The sequence continues at coordinate 16,815 of NZ_NOLI01000160.1, forward strand.
GTGAGGGAACTATCGGTATAGCTTTGACTGGCAATATTGTTTTGGAAACGATTGTCGCTCAAGGATGCCGACCAATTGGCAAACCATTGCAAGTTACAAAGGCCGATCGCAATATCATCTTAGAGTTAGATGAGCAAGTGCCTCTAGTGGTATTGCGAGATTTGATTGCTAGTTTGAGCGAACACGAACGAACTTTAGCACAGCACTCTCTGTTTGTTGGTGTGGCGATGGATGAGTTTAAGCTGGCTTTGCAACAGGGAGACTTTTTAATTCGTGGTATTCTTGGGGTCGATCCAGCAGCTGGGGCGATCGCAATTGGCGATCGGGTTCGTCCTGGTCAAAGGCTGCAATTCCACCTGCGCGATGCCGAAGCCTCTGCTGAAGACCTAGAATTACTCCTCCAAAGTTATCAAACTCAACGAGAATCTGAACCCTCTGCTGTTGCTGCTTTAATGTTTGCCTGTCTGGGGCGTGGCGAAGGGCTATATGGTAAACCGAATTTCGATTCTGAACTATTTCGCCGTTACCTCAGCGATATTCCTGTAGGCGGCTTTTTCTGTGGCGGTGAAATCGGCCCTGTTGGTGGCAGAACCTTCTTACACGCCTACACTTCCGCATTTGGGATTTGTCGCCAAAATCAGTTATGAGTTATGGCAAGGGACTGGGGATTGGGGACTGGGGATTGGGGAC
>NZ_NOLI01000161.1:0-17356 GCF_002245975.1 Nostoc sp. 'Peltigera membranacea cyanobiont' 213
TGTCTGATTTTACTCTTTTTATCGAGAAAAATCCTCCGTAAAAACCCCTTTGTGACAGTTAGGGTGCGGAATGTGGGTTACAATATTGCGGTAAGTAGGGTGTACTTACCTAAAATTCCCATTGCAGAGCTATAAAGTAAAACTACACTACGGCAAATCCTGTGACGACGATATTACCGCAATTAAATAATTAGATTTATACTTAACAAATGACAAATATTTTTTGGTAGCAAAAACGTAGATTTGTGACCAACAATAAACCAACCGACTATGCTGCCCTTATCCGCGCCGCTAACCAAACCGTTCCAGAACCGCCTGAATGGTTGACTGTGGGCAACCATATATACTCCCCTGAATACGGAGTAGGGGAAGTCATGGCGTTGTTGGGCAGGCGGTTGATTGTCAAGTTTGTTGAAGAGGTTAATCCAACTCAATTTGACGATTGGGAAGAAGCGATCGCTCTTGGATCAATTAAATCAAGTAACGCCAACTTAGTTTCTTCCAAAACGTTGCTCGAAGAAACTAACGCCGTAATTGCAACAGTTTCCGAACGCATTCAACAAATCCCCCACCTGGCGTTTCAGTCTGTCACTCAAGAAGGTGGTAATGGAGCAGCAGAAGCTATCTTTTCCGACTTGCCCAATTTCGCTGATAAAGCATACGCGCTAGCAGCTGAATGTGATTGTGAAGCAGGTTGTCCAAGGTGTCTACATTCAACGGGTTGTCCGCAGCATAATGAAGCACTGCATAAAGATTTGGGTTTGTTTTTGTTGGATGCGATCAGTCAATCAGCACAAAACAGCCAGTAGCAACGCCCTCTTTTTAGGCAGTCATTGATTCAGATAATAAACCTGACATACTCAACACTTGCTCTGACCAATTACTGGCTACAGCAGCGATATTTCCACGTTCTGTTGGGCTTGCCCAACTATTTGACCAGTCTTGCTGCCACTCCCTTAACTGGCTTTGTAGTTGGTTTAATTCCCCTACTTTCTCGGTATCTGTATCTGGGATAATCAACCCAACAAAAAATAGACTTTCCTCAATAAAGGCAGCAACTAAGCCTTGGTTAGCTGGATTTTGGCATCGGGATTTGATACGCGCCAAACTAGCTGCCAACTCTCCTAAGCGGTTTGCTTTAGGTTGGCGTAAAAAACTCGCTTCAATTGCTCTCCAATCAGGCATTATATTCCTCCTAGCAATCGCCGGGTAATTAGAGCCACTCGTTCTCGAATTTCAGGAGATTTAATTTCCATTGTACGATTGTTTTGACTGGGACGGATGTTGATAATCGACTCAAAACCTACTTCTTGAGTGTAGGGAAACCAATCAGCACCCCAAATGTCTTTTTGTCTACTACCATCTTTCAACAAAACTTCTTCACACTCATAATGAAGTTGACTGCCTCCAACAAGAATTTCTCTATCTATATCGACTGCCAATTTTATAAACACCCCCCAGGCTTTGAGCATTTCGTCAAGTTGCTCTTTTGTCGCGCGATCGCGGATCAGCAGAATCAATTATTTAACCTCAGTCGCCAATATTAATTACCAACATTATTTAATAAATTGTCCTTGTGGACGGATTCATTTTCGTTGATTAGCTCGATTCAAATGAGTATTTTATCGTTTTAAAAATAACAACATTCCATGTGGATTATCTAAAGATACATCTTTATTACTATTGTGATTCTGCGACTCATACCCTTGTAAATCCTGACTTGAAAGTGAGTACACATCAGTTGCAACAAGCTGATACCCTTGATTATTTAAATAACCAACTAATTTATCAGGCATGACATGAGACGCGCCGTAGCTTGGTAACAAATTATGTTCGATTTTATCCTGGTCTAAAATATTTAATTGCACAACACCTGTACGACAAAATATATCAAAATCAATCGACTCGATTAAGCCACTTGTAGTGATTTCTATTGAATTTAATTCCATCGCCAGTTGCTCTATACTCGCAAAATTCCGAGACCACGGGTTGCCCATTAAAAATAGTCTTATCGATATTGCCTTCGGCTGCACCTTCACGATATCAAGTAATGTTGCTGTAACCGCATGTGGTTGTAAGTAATCTAATACTCCATGAACCGAAACTAGCCGCAGGCTATTTGGAGCGTAAAGTTTTGTCAGTTCTAGTTCTGCTAGATTGCGATCGCAAAAATAATTTAACTGTAGATTTGGGTATTGGCTGCGTAAAGCTAAAAACTTTTCTGGCGGATTAGTAGCAATGTCGTAACAGTCGATTGTCGGAAGTTGGTAGCGCGTCAAGTCAACTCCCTCAAAACCGAAAAATACTTCACGTTCGGCAAAACCTGCACCCAAGATAGCTGCACTGTCACCATTACCTGAAAGAATCGCTTCCCAAGTCAGGGGATAAACATTGGGGGTAAGCTCCAAAAGTCTAGCTCGACTAATTTCTAAGATATTGCCACTGCCCTTGTTTTCTAGGAATCTTACTGCCATAAAACCTCGCTATATTATGAAATAACCTTGGGACGACTGATTAGGGTGATATCTTTACCTTCGCCCAAACGGTACACTTCTGTGCGATCGCCAACATCAATTTCAAAAAACCGATAGCTTGTAGTAAACCGCGCCCACGGTGCCAAAGGATTAATTTTTGGGAGATTGGTTGTTGCTTGGTAAGTAATTTCAAACCCCGCTCCCCCATCTTGCTTGAACATCCGCAAAAAACATTCGTAGTCTCTAGCGTGCCAAAAATCAGTTGTTCGGCGACGCACCACATCTTGGGAGTCAGAACTCATCGCCCGTGCTGCTGATGCGGACACGATCAATTGCAAATTGTCAGACATTCGCGTTAAGGCAAGTTTCTTGTCTGGGTTTGAGAATATTTCATCAACAATTGGTCTAAGCTCAGGATGCAAACAAGTTTCAGCAATGTAAAACCCTGAATACTTGCTGATATCATTCTCAAATTCCCGATCAACTAGTCTTTCGGAATCACAACTAACCGACTTTCGTAAGCTCGCAAAAATCAAGTCTTCGTATAACTTCTGCTGCGATGCTGGCGTTGCTGCAAGAATTTTGAATGCAGACCCACGCATCCCCTGAATTCCTATCAAAGCACAGGTACAATCGAGGGATGCCGCCCACATTGCTAGAAATTTCCGATAGTTGGTATAAAGCATTAATGCTTCCTGGTAGTCAGGAGCTTTAATTTTGAGTAGATGCTTTACTGGATTGGGTTTAATTTCCCATCCAGGCTTGCATAGTAAAGCCCGTAACGCAGAAGAATCTTCAATGGCATCCATGCATTTATGCCCCAAGCTTATTAATGACAATTATTGGTCTGTCCATTTTTGTCAAACCTCATGCGGGATATCAAATCCTTAAGATGGGCTGGATCTACACCAAACCGATGAGCAATGTCATACTCCTCATCTTCAGTTGGCGGTGCATTTAGTGTAAGTAAATGCTCCAAAAAAGGTTGCGACCCCCCTAAAGGCAAACCATCATCCGTAAAAGGTAACCTATGTTCGTGCATTGACTGCTCAAATACCGCAGGGCGGGTATTTTGTAGCCACGCTACAACCTCACCAGGTTTTGGCGGCTCTATCCCCAGTCGATCGCATTCTTCTAATAACTCGTTTGATAATTGCGATTCTACTGCGGAAACGCTGCGCGATGCTCCTTGAGGAGCCGCCAAGGGCGATTCTCCTGCGGAGACGCTGCACGAACGCACCTCCAAATCCTGCAACCATTCCTGTAGTTTTCCTGTCTCTGGTAACTGCAAATCCAGCGCCCGACAAGCAGCTACAAACTCTTGTCCAATAGCAGCATTAGCATATAACTGTCCCAACCAAGTAGCAAATTCCTCATTTTGAGGTAATTTTATCCCTTGTTCAAAGCTAAAAGTTTGCAGTTTCTTTCCTAAACGAATTCTTTCTAAAAGCTTTGTACCAGTATCTTCTTCATCATTAATAATTTGAGGGTCATTTGACCCAAAAGCCATTTTGTCTAAAAGCCAAATAGCTATTTGTCCTGATTTTGGAGCCGACAAATTTAGAGTTTCACAAGCAATAAGCAGCTCAGTTCCCAAAGACGTATAACTTGCAAGCCACTCCTCTAAATTACCTGACCGAGGAGCAGTAAGTCCCTTTTGAGATAAACCAACAAGCTCTAAACCCAAATTCACCAAGTTCCTAACTACCATTGACAAGCTTTTACCCATATCAGGTATTAGCTTCTCAATTTGACCTCGCATATCAACACTAATATGGACTGTCACGCGGTCTTTCTCTGCATCTACAGGACGACCACGCTTCGGAAGTAGCTTCGGGTTTTGTTCGGGCTGTTGTTTACTCATGTTACTTCAGTCTATCGGAACCACAAAGCATATTTGAAGCCTTTGTATGCTAAATCGTTAATAAACGTAACTACTTAGCAGTGCAAAAATGTTTTCACACTGCTAAATAGTTAAAAAATGTAAATAAAACACATACATAATTAGTTGATTTGGTATTCTTCAATCAAAAGCACAAAAAAGTTGAGATGGCAGAAAAACACCTGTTTCAATCAAAATTTCTGCACGAGTGCAATATGAAATACTGCGAAATCTTCAAAGACTTACCCAAAGAAAGCTTAGAACCCAGACAATTTCTACGCCACTGTTTTGATATCGCCGAACTTAGTCCCCCCGAACTGCTCGAAGAAGAAACGGACTCACAATACCGCAAAAAATGTATCACTGTACTGTGTGCAGTCTTAGGTGTACAAAGACCAACAGTTCGCAAGTGGGGAAGTGACCTCAACTTTGACGGGATGCCCAACTACTGCAAAGTTTCACTTGCTTACATTCATGCCGCCGAAATTGTGCCAAAACAGCTAAAGAGCATCTTGAGAGGAGAATACAACGCACCAGAAGTAGATGCTCAAACGTTTCTAGAAAAAATACTTCTCGAAGGGTTAAGCGAACAACAAGTATTACAAACTGTCTCTCACGCCAATTTTCGCGCAACTTGTGTCAAAACTCTCACGCAAGTATTACATATTGGCACCAAGTCAGTCCAAGATTGGGGTCAGGATATGTCGTTTCACAAAATGCCCAAAATTCATAAACACACCTTGGGCTATGCCTTGGCTGCTATCTCCAAATCATCATCAGAAAATTGGGAAAAAGCGGCCTGACTTATTTAACTAGTCGAATTAGGAAACTTAGTCTTAGAGATTAAGACCGCGCATACAATATCATGACTACAACAACTTTTGCAAATAAATTATACGTCGAGCAGCATCAGGTAGACTCCAATCCTACCACCCACATAGAGCAAAGTACCCTAGAGTACCTCCATACGGCTTTCCTACTCTACGAGTACAAGCAGACTTACACCAAAAAAGAATATCGCGCACTGTTAGAAGAGTACGGTTGGGACAAGGGAAGTGCTGAGGAAAGGCGATCGCTCCGAATTGCCGAGAATTTTCAAGCATTTATCAGTTGCCCGGAACACTTAGCGGTTTTACCAATATCGGTACTACTTCGGTTATGTTCTGTGAACTACAAAATCCTAATTGATGAATTGAAAGATATTCCTATTGGTGGATTGACTTGTGGATTAGTGTTAGAACTGATTGAGAAAAGAAGATTATTTCTCAAAGCCATGAATCAAGAAAAAAAAGATGGCAACTGGCGAGCAACACCAGATGGAAATAGATATTACACCTTCGGCAAAATTATGGAGGATGACCACCAGACAGGGGTGTTTACCGAGAAGTTAATAGAGGAATTGGGACTGTCACCACAGCGAATTGTCAGAAAGGCGATCGCTGATTTATATGAAAAGCATCAAGCTGAAATAGCCAAGAATGAAATCGGCTCCTTTGAAGAACTAATCCCTTGTGAACAACCCACTAACACCATAGAAGAATTGATTGCTGCCAACGATGAAAGTGTCGTCAACCCAACAAACCTTGAGGTAATGCAGCGAGAACTTGAAACCTTGTGGCAAAGGGATACAGAAGAATATGACTGCGAAGAATACCTGGAAGAACCTGAAGAGTCAAACATTGACTTTGAAGAAGATGAGATTGAGGCAGTAGAAAGTACATTGGCTGGTATGTTCGGTACAAATGAAGTCCCAGCAACTGATGCAGAAGTCCTCGCAGACATATTGCGGAAAGCTTCAGATTATTCCTCAGTGCGCCGAGGACTATGGCAATATCAACAAGCTAAACTCGATGAACTCAACAGCAGCAAACAAAAAAATAGCTGTTAGCCTATTCTCCGGGGTGGGTGGATTTGACTTGGGATTTAAAGCAGCAGAATTTGAAATAGCGATCGCCATTGATAACAATCGCATCGCCCACGAAGTTTAAAGTCTGGCATCCGCTATGATCAACCCAAGACGATGTGCAATAAGTTGTAATTGCTGTACATCGCGCTCAGTAAAATTGTGAGATTTAAAGTTACCAACGTGCAGAACCCCAATCACTCCTTCCTCAACAGGTAATGGGACGCCAACAAGCGATCGCAATCCCTTCTGGTGCAAAATTGGACTCACGACCTCTACTGCTGACAGATTATTAACCATCATCGGCTCAACACTGGCGGCAATATGACCAGCAATGCCCCGCCCGATAGGGATACGAATTTGTTGTGTAATTTCTTCCTCCAGTCCAATGGTTGCTTGTACAGCTAAACTCTGTAGGTCTGCAACTGGAAGTAGGAGTGTAACAGTATCTACGGACATATAATCTCGCAACCACTCAAGCAGCCTATTAAATGTTGCAGTCAGCCTAGTTTTTGTACCATTTTGTTCACTAGCTACAACCGCATTCCAACCCCTGTAAGGCATTGGTTGTCCAGTGTAATCTCCCCAAAACACCATTGCTCAACTCCATTAACTATAAATACTGCCGTTGCTGTGATTTTGAGTACTCAGCTTTGCACTTTAGAGATGGCAGTCAAATTTTTTAAGAAATTAATAGCTTCTTTATCACAATACCTTTGCCAAAATAAGAGCCTAGATAAATTTTGGCAAAAACGGCAAAACTAAGCATATATAAGCGGTTTGATGAAAACGTGGTTTGGAATCTAAAACCCTTATCCTGCTGTCAATACGTTAAAAAACTCTTCTGTGAAACCTTAAAGGAATTTTTAGGACTGATTGGTTTTGCCAACCTTCAAAGAAATGGGAGTTACAGCAATTTCCAGGTAATTGAACCACAAATTTTGGTAATCTAGACCAATACCTTCGCCAAAACAAGAGTATGAAGAGAGAGGGCGCTCTGTAGTAGAGTTGTTGTCTTCCCAAACGACAACTCAAAAACTACAATTCGCCCATGCTCGACATCCTATCACTCTTACAATGCCTGCTACCGCAGATAAACGCTACAACAATGCGGCAGTTGAACCAAATAATCTTGGCTATGTTAGCAATGAACGGCCGAGTCACTATGTTAGGAATATCACGTTGGGCAGGGATTGGTGGCAGTTATCGGACAATATTGAGGTTTTTTCATACGGGAATACCTTGGGCGACGTTATTTTGGCTATTTTTCCGCAAGCATTTGTTTCGTGCAAATGAGGTATATTTACTTGCAGGAGATGAAGTTGTAGTCAGCAAATCAGGTAAACAGACTTATGGATTAGATAGGTTCTTTTCCAGCTTAGTAAGTAAACCAATATCAGGACTATCTTTCTTTACATTATCATTAGTAAGTGTCGAACAAAGACACTCATTCCCGATTCAAATAGAACAGGTGATAAAGAGCGATATAGAAAAAAGTAGTGTATCACCAAAACCAGAAATAAAAACCAAAGAAAAACGTGGACGTGGACGACCAAAAGGGAGTAAAAACAAAAACAAGACTGAAGTAATTCTCACATCTGAATTACTAAGAATTAAGAAGATGATTAATGAGTTAGTCTTGTTGATAGCTAACTTTATCCCGCTTACTTACTTAGTTTTAGATGGTCATTTTGGAAACAATAATGCTTTGCAGATGGCTCGACAAGTCAACTTGCATATAATTTCCAAGTTACGCCACGATTCAGCATTATACATCCCCTACCAAAATCCTGACCCTAATCACCGTTCACGCCGTAAATACGGAGAGAAACTAGACTGGCGTAATATTTCTGATGAATATTTGCGTCAAAGCATTATTGAGGAGGATATCCAAACCGATACTTATCAAGCTAGTTTACTACACAAAGAATTTGCCCAGTCCCTGAATGTAGTTATTTTAGTGAAAACCAATCTCAAAACTAATGCTCGCAGTCACGTTATTCTTTTTTCCAGCGACCTAAAATTGTCATCTGAGAAAATAATTGACTACTACAAATTGCGCTTTCAAATCGAGTTTAACTTCCGTGATGCCAAGCAATTTTGGGGATTGGAAGACTTTATGAATATCGGTCAAACTGCGGTGACTAATGCTGCTAATCTAGCATTCTTTATGGTTAATTTATCTCATCATCTTCTCGCTGATTTCCGTACCCTTAATCCCGACTCAGGGATTATTGACCTTAAGGCTCATTATCGTGGCTTTCGATATGTCCATGAAATCTTAAAAATGCTTCCCGAAATCCCTGAGCCTATTTTATTAACCCAGATTTTTGCCAAACTTACTGCTTTAGGACGTATTCATCCCGTTTCCACTGGCGTTGAACCCTCGTAAATTGGCAGAGGTATTGCAACTTAAAATGGCGCAAGTTCTTCAAGGAGAATCTTTTCGGATTCTCAGTCATTTTTTTATTAATTTGTATTGGGCTGTCTGTTTACATTCGTGTTGCTAATGCACCGCCGCCCCAAACAACACAAAGTATCGACGGGGAACAACCGTAAAATATTCCGGTTGAGTGACAATGAAATACCAGAAGCAAGCGATGTTGGGATTATTGGGCATGGGGTTAATCGCAAGTCCTTGGTTATCGCAACTGCCAGCCCAATTTAAAACTTACAACAGTGGCATTACTATCCGTGAGTCAGAAGAATTAGAACGCATTAAAGCCGAGCAAAGGGCAGAAACCGCCGACAAAATTAATTCTCTTGGAGTTACGCCCTCATTCAGTAAGTTACGAATCAGGAACTATCTAGACTCGAAAAAACGTAACCCTAGACCTGATACTACAGGTTATTTAGAAGATGAAACAGTTTTTGTGTATGACTCAACGGGTTTTTGTATTGGGCGAATTGAACAGAGGCAATGGCGGTGGAAGTATAGATTCAAAAATGCTTGTAAGAATTCACCACTATACCAAGATTCTCATGATTGATTTATGAAATATCTCACTCCAAACAAATCTAATTCACAACCAAAACCAGAATCATCACCACAAAGAGAGCCGAAAAAAGGAGGGAGTGACTACTTAGAATTATTAGCTCGGTGGATTGTGGCATTAATCTCACTGCCAGTCATCTTTATCTCACATATCATTGCCCAATTCGTTACCCCAGGCACACCCGGATACAAACTTGTTGGTGCAATCGGTTTCTGGATTGGTACACTCCTTTCTACTGATAGCATCTGGCAAGTTTTATTCCAGGGAAAACCGATTTTCCCGTGGTTTGAAACAGAATGGATTGGTTGGTTTGGTTGGTTACAACTCCTATTTAATCCCTTGTTTTGGATTAGCTTCGGTATCTCTGCACTTGTCCAAGTGATGGAAGCTAGGACATTGCGTGGTAAAGACCCACAACAGGCCAAGAACGAGTTTGAGGAATCAAAACAATACACACTCGGCAGTAAACCAAATGGGAATATCGACCTGACAGTGGCATTGTGGGGTGATTATAAAGCTGCTGGCATGAAAGAACGTCATACAGGTGGAGCGATCGCACTATTTTTCTGGGTTTTGGATCTGACTACTACCTTCGTTGGTCGTAATCCCTTCCGCTACACTAATCCAGGTTTAATCCTGGCTTGTTTTGCTTACAACGTAGCCTCAATGATGGCAGGCGAGATTGGTTACAACATTTGGAAAATAACTAAGTAAGAGGAATTCACATGCAGCAACAAATGCCAATGCTAGGAACCAAAGAAACGGCACTTTTACGTGACGATTACCCCAGCATTGAGTATTTGGAAGCTGGGAATACCGCCTCTTGGTTACAAGAGCGTCAAGATCAATTATTAGTCCGCGCCAGGGACGAACGTAACGGTATGAATCTGGCGAAGTTCATTACTTTAGCGACGGCGGCCACTGGTGCTGTTTGTTATGCCACTTCCCCACTTGCTCCCATCGGTGCAGTCTTCGCTGGTGTTGGTTATTTATGGTCAATTGTTCAGGACTTAAACGATACTCATCAATTTGCACCGATTCCCTTTATCCGTGGCGACTTCTTTACTTTCCTTTCGGCAATGGGTGATAGCGTCGCTAGAGTTGAATATTTTGCTAACCAAAATGAAATTGCTGACTTGATGCTGCATCTGGAGCCAATGTCTAAGTATGAGTTTGCCATGCTCAAGCAATCATCTCATGTGGTGTGTGAATACTTGAGCGCCGTTGAGCCAGGAAAAAGATTTTACGCTTACCGTTGGTTACTTGATTGGTTTATTCAGCTACGTGGGCAGTTTCCCACCCGTGAGCAATTGTCTGGGCATTTAGCGCAAGTCACAATTGACCCACGAGTTAACTACCAACAAGTAACAGTTATTCAAGAGGCGATACAACCACAAAATCTTGGTATCCCACAAGCTCGATTTGCTCAATTACCAAATCATGCTGTGGGAGCAAGGTTTGAAGAGGACAAGGAGCAGGGTGCGGGGTGCATGGGAGAGAATCTTTCCCCTCTGCCCCCTGCTCCCTGCTCCCCTGCTTCTTCTCCAGTCAATACCGAAATCTCCACCTACACCACTAAACCCCAAGTGCGGTATGACCTAATCGCTCACATCGCCAAAAAAGTTACCAATATGCTGTGGGTTGGTGTCCCTGGTTCTGGCAAAGGTATTACTATTAGCAATGCAATCGATGCTATCAAGCGACTGCATCCTGGCATACACATCTTTTATATTGACCCCAAAGGTGACGAGAAAGAAACCGGTTATTTCAAAGGTCGTGTTGATACTTTTAAACGGGCTAAAATCCTAGAAATGTCCCCGGTCGAAGCCGTTAAATGGGTCAAAGAATGCTTTACCGAATTTCAAAATATCTCTGGCTCCAAGTTGATTATTTTGGATGAAGGTACGGCTGTCTGTTCTAAATTTAAAAATACCAAGGGTGAAATCGGCTGGCTCAAAGACAAAATCATCTCTTACTGTTCTTGCGGTGATAGTTCCGGTTGGCATTTCTGGCTTGTCGTACAAAACCCTCACACTGATGACTTGGGAATTTCTGGCGGGCTGCGATCGCAATTAACTTCAGTGGCGTTGGTTCATCCTGATAACGTCCCAGCTTACAACGCCATGATTGCCACTCAACTCATCCCCAGCGATCGCAAGATTACCTCAACCCAAGTGATGGAGATTGCTGCACAATCACCAGTTGGTCGAGCAGTTTATTACGGCGGCATCAATGAATGGATACCAATGCCTCTGTTAAAAAATTTCTCTGGTTATGACCGGGATACCAAAAACTTTATTGACTCTGCACCAAGTAATAAGCAAACCTCTCAAGCTGAAACTAAGGAGTCAATCACACCGACAACCCAAGCTCAACAGATGTTGGCGCTCTTAGAGAAGACGAAAGCCAATTCCATTGATGAGTTTATCCAAAGCGAGTTGAAATTAGACGGAGTTCCACCAGAGCTGATCCGAAAAGGAATCGAAAGATTGCTTCAAAATTCACATCTTAAATACAAATTCGACAGTTGCGATAGTAATCAAAATTAAAATTTGTTGAATAACCTATGCAAGACGATAATCAAAACACTTCCCTATCAGCAGCCTCAAGCCCTTTAGAAAAGTTAACAACGAGTGTTGCTAATTTTATTAACAGTCTCTCTCAAAGCTTTAAACTTTCAGAACGCGAACTACTAGTTCAAAACCAGTGGCTACATAATATGCAGACTAGTAAGCTTCTGAAAGAACAGCAGAATTTCATCAATGAAGCTAATCAACAGATGCCTATACTATTAACTTCCAAGTCAAGATTAATAATTCTGGAAGCAATACTTGTCACTCGTGCTAAAAATGGACAACCTATAGATGATTTAGTTACGGCAATTGAAGTCGTCAGGAAGAACGTTCTTGAGATAGATATCCAGCCCAACCTCAATTTAGAAAAAGAGCAAAAAACTCAACCACAGAAAAGCAAGGATACACTAATTACACATCGTCATCAATACGAGTTACCTATTCTGAGCGAAGTTGGTGGTTTAATAACTGATGCCCGAAACCTTATCTTAATTGTGCCTTTAATTGCGGCTCTATCCGTTTTGATTTTGTCGATTACTAGCCCAAGAATTTGTGATTCTTGGGAGAATGCTACTGGCACTTATGAAAACAAAAGTTTGTTTTGTCAACTTTTAGGTGATTTGAATCGCTTTTTTCAAGACTATCAAAAGCTAAAATGAATCTTCTAGCTCTGGCAATAATCGCCAGAGCTTAAGCAAACTAATAGGGAATAAATCATTATCTACTACTCAAAGATATAACTTTAATGCTAATTTAATCAGCCAAAAAAAGACTTTCTTAGCTGATAAGCCTGTAGAACAGGTATTGTTGACATTTTCAGCATTAAATAGGGAAAAATGTAAAATTGGAGCGCTTGCATTTTTAAAAGCTGCTCTAAAAAAAGATAAAATATTAATTAGAATAAATAACTTCCATAGTAATTTAAATGACTCGATTTATTCATGACCAATTTGCTAAAGACTATTTGGAAGAGTTACTAAAGCCTTATGGGGAAGTAAAAGCTTCTAGCCGTGTAGCTGGTGAGATTAGAGAAATTGATGTTTTATTTTCTCCTGCCCAACAAGCTAATAATTTAGAGATGCTAGGAATTCTGGGAAAATTTGCAGCTACACCTGCTATTTTTGAACCATTTCGCAATCCTGCCTCTGAGGAGGAAATCTGTGATTGTTTGCTGAAACTATTGGAAGTAAGAGGTGCTTTACAACGCGAAGCTAACCGCAATAAAATCTCTATTAAAGAATTAGGAATTCCGAAATTGTGGATACTTTCTCCAACCGTATCTGTGAGAATACTTTCAGGTTTTAGTGCAATTCAAGCATCTAATTGGGTGTCTGGAGTATACTTAATGGGGGAGTATTTGCGAACAGCTATCGTTGTAATTCATCAACTGCCACGTACTCAAGAAACTTTATGGCTAAGAATTCTCGGTCGAGGGAAAGTACAAAGGCAGGCTATTGATGAATTAGAAGCGCTATCATCTAATCACCCGTTTCGGAGAGCCACGCTAGAATTACTGTACAATTTACAGCAGAACTTGGTAATGTCTCAAATTGAAGAATCAGATGACAGGGAGTTAGTTATGCGATTAGCACCACTTTATCAACAAGACCGAGAACAAGCTAGACAGGAAGGACAAGTAGAGGGAATTAAACAAGGTGAAGAACGTTTAATTATACGTCAACTAAATCATCGCTTTGGTGAGATTGACTCTTCAGTAATTGAGCGAATTCGAGGTTTATCTACTGACCAATTGGAGACTTTAGGAGAAGCCTTTTTAGATTTTTCATCCCTCACTGATTTAGAAACTTGGTTAGACCAAAACCTCTAAATAAAAAGCTTGTGCTATTATCTCTTACCTGGAAAGTAGATGCGCTCTTATCAAGGAGGTTTGGGGCAACAGAAAAAGGCTTCGCCGTGAGCGCAACTTCTCTTCTTAGGCTGCGCCCTAAGCGTAACTATGCCGCAGGCTTTACAACAAAGATAAAAAGCTATTTGAGAACAGTAGTTGCGCCATCATTTTTCCTTTTTCCCCTCTTGTTTGTACCTTGTGTCACCTGAGCTTCTTCTGACTTACTGGAGTTGACCATTTTCACCAAGTGCTGATTTAGATAACTTTGCGCTGAGATATACAAGCTTTCCCAAATTTCTTGATTGCGGCTGATTTTTGTGCCTACTGTATTTCCGGCTGTTTTCTCCGACACCAAGTATTTACGGAAATAGTTATTCCACAAGTGTTGGAGAAAATCTTCAGCAAATTCGTTAAACGGCAGAATCCATTTATAGTCCTTGTCTAGAAATACCCGATATGATGCGATTATCGGTAGTGCCAGGTCAGTTGGCGCACCAAACCCGAATGAATACTTGCTGTCAGGCAACAATGTAGTTTTACGTATATCAATTGATGCTAGGTCGTTAGCACCCTTTCTTCTAGGGTTGCTGATATATTCTTGGATTATCTCGTAGAGTCTTTGCTCTATCCACAGAGCATGAGTCAAGAGAGGCAGTAAAGCGGTTAATCTTTCCCTTTCTGCATCTGTGATGTTACTTGGAAGACTCATTCCTGCTGGGTGTTTGGTTCGTTTATTCCCGTCGGGGTTGTATTTATTTCTGTCGAGGCAGTAAAGGAGCTTGAGTAAATGGGTGACATTGCACTGGGCATTTCTGGGAGCGCCGCTTTGATTCTGGTAATAGGCGATGCGGAATTTCCTATCTTCTTTCTGTTCTAACTGGGCTAAATACTGCTTGACGAATTTGTAATCCCCTCTGGCGTTGACTTTAGAACGCGAATCTACTGGCGTTGTAGTATTTGAAGCTAGGGCTATATCTTTGGCTGATTCTTCACTCAATCCGATGTGAATCGTAACTTTTACTCTAGCTTCGGTTAGGTCATATTTGTAATTTTTCGCTTGCTCAAAGGCTAAAACTGTGTGGCCACCGTTGATAATGCCATCGCTCCCCCCCTCGTTAGCTTCTAAAACTTCTAGCTCCAGTTCAGTTTTGTTCTTGACAGGTTTAACAATATTCGCTGACAGAACGATTCCACTGTGGCGAGAGAAGAATTTTTCGGGTTCGGTTGTCAGTGAATCGAACATTTGTCTGTAGGTCGCGCTTTTACGGTTCGGTTCGCGGATGTTCGGTTCTAGGGGGAGGTCTGTGGGGAACGAGTCTACATGAGCAGTGGCGATGATGCAATTGGGGTTGGCTTGAATATAGTTATCTATCTTGATGTTCCAAGTCTTGGGCATAGTTTGTTTTAGTTAAATTCGTCTTAGGCTTATGGAGTCAGGGATAGGGAAATTGGGCGATGCTCAATTTCATTGCTGGGTATCGGTTGTAGGCGACTGGTAAATTTGACGCAATTGTGAGACAGTACTCGCTGTATCTATCCCCTCCAAGATGGCTTCTAGCAAGCTTACATCTTGGATAGATTCGATTTCGGGTAATAAATTTTGACCAGTTTCTCCAAATTTGAGCTTTAATCCCAAGGCTATACCTTTTAACAAAGCTTCAAGCTTACCTTTTTCAATACCACTACGTTCAAAAGAAGTAACATACTGCATACGTTGCTCTGCCTCCAATTGTTCTACTTCATGCTGAAATTCTCGCTCTAAATCTTGAGGGAGTGTCAATACCCAGTCTACAAAAGCCAATAAGTTTAGAACATCCTCACGTTCAAACCCCTGCTGGTACAGTCTCCGCACTAAACTTAGTTTCTGCTGCTTACGTTGTAACCTGTCGCTAAGAGTTTGTAATGCTGCTAAATGTGCCATCACTACAGTCGCCAAAGGGTTACGGCTGGCTTCTAGTTCCGACTGACGTTGTTGATAGTCTAGCAATTTGACAATTGGAAACTGAAACTCAACTTTAGTGCCAAACAACTCGTAACCAAACCGATTTGGTCGCCAGTTTACCTGCTCATCACCTAGAATTGCCAAGGATGCCACCGATCGCTTATATCTATCGTAGATGCGGTAGTTATAGGTAAACATCCTTTCGCTAAAGTCTGACTCTGACTGGGATTGGATTTCTAAGTGTATCAGTATCCAAGTTTCTTCACCACCAATGCGGTATATTTTTACCAGCTTATCCGCCAGTCTTTTCCCTAGTTCGGCATCACGCACTACCTGCTCTAATTCTTTGTCCAAAAACTCAGGCTGTCGAGTCCAATCTATTTCCCTATGTGCTTGCGGAAAGAAAAACAGCATGAAGTCTTCAAAATACAGTTGTAGTATCTGTTTCCACGGCGAATCATATTCGGTTTGAGGGTTGGTATTGATCATACTCGTTCCAGAACGAACTCACGCCCCTGATTGTATTACTACTTGTGAGCCAGTGTATGATTTGAGAATTGTGTTGAAGTTGCTTACCAATTAATCTTAATCTGGGAAGTTTTCTTAATCCCACAGATAAATCGAAGAAGAAAATATGTTTAATGTGAATTCATTGGAGTTACCTTTTACCTGTTTGAATTAGGTTGGGCGAATGAGCGCACTGCTTCACTCACCCAAGAGACAACAAATCACCCAGCTATATCCTTCCCACTTTTATAGTTCATCGCTCTGGGTTTCCTCTTGCCTATAGGGACTATTTTCGATTGCTTGGGTGCTTGTGGCGGACGGCATGTTTCACAGTAGAGTGGTCGCACACCAAAGGTTTCTCGTTGTGTGGGCTGTTCACACTGCTTACATACGAAGTTGAAAACGCGAGTGTGAATTTCCCGCTTGTGCGCTCTGACAGTGTACTCTCGGACTTCAATAGTTTTGCTGGGCATCGGTTCTTTCTTCGGTGTTCTATTTATAAGAATAGTTTCTAGTATCAATATATTCATGCTTCATTTGATTGAAACAGTGAGGTTTTTCGCCGGGGATTAAGCAGAGGCGATGCCACCAATTCATGGCAGGTACGCGGGGAGCAACCAGACAGAGGCAATTAAAGGCATCTTTACCAGTAGTGGCGGTTTGTTCTCAATCTTTGGAGTAGTGAGTTCGACTTATATAAATGAAACTAGAGTCAAACAACCTTTAGTCCTAATTAAGAAGATAGTCTTTAATCTTGTTTTGATGAGAGCGTAAAATTTTCAGAGCAAGATGTTCAGTTTTACGAATTGTTTCCAGACTTTGATTTAGGCGTTTTGCAACTTGACTCAAAGTCAGTTGCTGATTATCTGACAATCCAAAACGTAGAGTCAATACTTCTCGTTGCCTTGGCTTAAGCAATGCCAGCAACTTGCTCAAGTCTTGGTGTAAAAGCTCCTGAGCTATTTGCTCATCTAGAGAAATGCTATCCATCGGTAAAATATCGACTAGTTCACTTTCACCCTCATCTCCCACTCTCATTTCTAATGAAACTGGAGACTTGGAAACCTGAAGGTAATCTCTTATTTGGCTTGGCAATAGATTCAACGATTCGGCAATTTCTGCTACAACTGGAGGACGACCCAAAGACTGAGATAGTTGCTGCTGTATTCTCCTGATTTTGTTTAACTTTTCGTTGATATGAATTGGTAAACGAATAGTGCGAGACTTATC
>NZ_NOLI01000162.1:0-17314 GCF_002245975.1 Nostoc sp. 'Peltigera membranacea cyanobiont' 213
TGCCTCCCCTGCTCCCTACCCCTTGCCCGTCTGCCCTCAACGCTTGGCGAATAAATTTTAGCGTAGCTTGAGCATAGTGCTATATTGCCGTTAACCTTTGCTAATTTTGTGGGAATACTATTTATTGTTGGTGTTGGGTTGTAGGTAAAAACTAACGTATGAATTTGCTGCGACTGAGAATGCATCACTTAATCGAGCAGTTAGCCGATGAAGATTTGCAAGACATTTGGAACGTTCTCGAAGCTTTACATTGTGACTTTTATATGCTCAAAGCGATACAACAAGTTAAGCGATCGCAGCAACCGTGGGATATATTAACCCATGAAGAAGCGGTACGACTGTTGATGTTTTTCTGATTCAGCAGCGCTTTCTTTTCTTGTGCCAGTGGCCCCTCAAGTTTTGGTTAAGGTAACGCCTAGTGAGTCTAGAAATGCGCTATGCAAGGTCTTTTTTGCTAGACCTGAAAAATTTAGAACCTGCCGCCTACGAGCGGGTGCATGATTTTGTCTTTGTTGAGTTAGCCCAAAAGTGGCAACTGACCGATCTAAAAGAACTGCGACAGCTTGATGGTGAAGGCATTTTTCACCGTTTTACCCTCGATAATTACCTGATTGGTATAGAAATCAGAGGTGAAATTGTGAAATTTCTACGTGTCATCCCTATGCCAGATGTTTAAAGTGAAGAGTTAAGGGAACACTGAAAACTGTAAACTGTATAAGGCTAGGCAGGGATCGCTATAACCTTACATTAAACTGGTTTTTGAAAAACACTTTATTTGAGATTTCCCTATGGATGCTAGGGCACTTTGGCAACGATACCAAAACTGGTTATATTTCCACGAGGGATTGGGACTGTATTTAGACATAAGTCGAATGCGGTTCGATGATGCCTTTGTGGAATCGTTGCAGCCGAAGTTTGACAAGGCGTTTGCGGATATGGCTGAACTGGAGAAGGGTGCGATCGCAAATCCCGACGAGAACCGTATGGTTGGACACTACTGGCTGCGAAATCCTGATTTAGCGCCAACTCCAGAACTTACACAAGAAATAGTCCAAACCCTAGAACAAATCGAAGCCTTTGCGGAAAAAGTCCAAACAGGTGCTATTCATCCTCCCAGAGCAAGCCGCTTCACGGATATTATCTCCATTGGCATTGGTGGTTCCGCCCTCGGCCCCCAATTCGTCGCAGAAGCCCTTGCTCCTGATTTCCCACCCCTGAAACTTCACTTTATCGATAACAACGATCCGGCAGGTATCGATCGCGTTATCAATCATCTCCGAAATAGCCTCGCCAGCACTTTGGTATTGGTGATATCTAAATCTGGGGGAACGCCGGAACCCCGCAACGGCATGATTGAAGTTAAAAAAGCTTACGCCGGACACAATTTGGAATTTGCTCAATATGCGGTAGCAATTACCAGCGTTGATAGCAATCTCGATAAACTAGCCAAAGATGAAGGTTGGCTAGCCAGATTTCCCATGTATGACTGGGTAGGAGGGCGGACCTCAGAAATGTCTGCTGTGGGGCTAGTACCAGCCGCATTACAAGGCATTGATGTTCGCGCCATCCTAGATGGTGCAAAAGAGATGGATGACGCTACCCGCGTCCCTGATGTGAAAAATAACCCAGCAGCCTTGCTTGCTTTGTCTTGGTACTTTGCAGGCAATGGAAAGGGCGAAAAAGATATGGTTGTCCTACCTTACAAGGACAGCTTATTTTTATTCAGTCGCTATTTGCAACAGTTGGTGATGGAATCCTTGGGCAAAGAAAAAGACTTAGACGGTAAGGTTGTCCATCAAGGCATCGCCGTTTATGGTAACAAAGGCTCAACAGATCAACATGCTTACGTTCAACAGTTACGTGAAGGTGTAGCGAATTTCTTTGCTACCTTCGTTGAAGTATTAGAAGATCGTCAAGGCCCATCTACTGAAATAGATCCGGGAGTTACATCAGGCGACTATCTTTCCGGTTTTCTCCAAGGAACCCGACAAGCACTTTATGAAAATCACCGCGATTCGATTACAGTCACTATTCCCCAAGTGAATCCCCGAACCGTAGGGGCATTAATTGCTTTGTATGAACGCGCTGTTGGTTTATATGCAAGCTTAGTTAACGTCAATGCCTACCATCAGCCAGGGGTAGAAGCTGGCAAAAAAGCTGCCGCCTCCATTCTCGATTTGCAAACACGAGTGGTAGCAGTCCTCCAAAAAGAAAAAACTCCTCTTTCTCTTGAAGAACTTGCCCAGAAAGCAGGTGCATCAGAGCAAGTTGAGGCAATTTACAAGATTTTGCGTCATATCCATGCCAATCAGCGAGGTGTGGTTTTGCAAGGCGATCTTCAGAAACCCGGCAGTTTAACTGTTTCTGCTAGCTGATAGCTCTAGTGTAAATATCACATTTTGTCCCTAATTGTTGTATAATCAACAATTTTTTATTGTGAAGCATCCTAGATAGAAGTTTTATCTAGGATGCTTCACTGTATAATTTGCAACTTGGTATAAATCCTATCTAGCTGATTGCAAAAATATCATAAACTTTATGCATTAATTGCATTAGTACGGATTTGCTATCACTTCACAGATGCGATTCTAATATCAGGGAATAAAGATGGATACCCCTGGTTAACACCAGGGGCTTTTTATTTAGAGCTACGCCTTAAACGTCAATACCGGACTCAATCGCGCCACAACGTCTACCATTTTTGCCTCCACTTGCACATCAATCACAGACTGAATCGGTTTGTAGGCGGCTGGTGCTTCTTCAATGCGGCGTTCTTCACGCAAGGTTATGCAGTCTACGCCAGTTAATCCCAGTTCTGCCTCACTTTGAGATGCACCTCTGCGATTGAGGTCGAAGCGAGAATAAATTCTTCCCGCCCCATGTGAGGCCGAATGACAAAATGCTGGATTGCCTCTACCTACCATCAGATAAGAATCAGTACCCATTGAACCAGGAATAATCACTGGTTGCCCTGCATGGGCTGGACTTGCACCCTTGCGTGTTACCCATCCTTGACCTTCTGGTAAGGTGATGTTGTGCGGCAAGTCGTAAACTAGAGGTGCTTCCACATCTTTGTATACTTCCCGTAAACGCAGACGTAGCAGTTCCGCTAACAGCAAGCGGTTGATAAAGCCATAGTTAGCAGCAGTAGCCTCGGCTTGCAAGTAACTGGCGACTAATTCGGGGTGAGAATGGTTAGAGAGAGGAAAAATCTGAGAATCAGGGTACTTCAGACCTTTTTGCCAAGTCGCCTTAGCTTTATCTCGCCACATTCCCCCAATATACTTACCCACATTTCGGGAACCAGAATGAATCATAAAAGCTAGTTGTCCCTCGCGCACTCCCCAAGCATGGGCAAGGGTGCGATTTTCAACTTTATCAACTCGCTGCACTTCTACAAAATGATTGCCCCCGCCAATGGTTGCTAATCCGCCATCGCGTACCAATCCGGTATCGGGAACCAATTCTTCAGGTGCAAGTTTCCAGTCACCATCCATTGAACCACCTAAAAAGATGCGATCGCTCTCTTGGGCTAGTTGTTGCAAATCAGATTTGACTACACTCCCCGTAGCCCGATTTAGCATGGCATCCAGCCAACCTAAAACTCCGTATTGAAATAGCGATCGCATTGCCTCAGCAGTCATTGTCACATCACGCGTACCAAAGAAGTAATCCCCCTTCATTTTTTCTACGAATTGGTCGCGCTTTGCTAAGAATTCCTCGATTGTCAAATCAGCAACGTGCAGGCGCATTCCACAATTGATGTCAGAACCGACAGCGCCAGGAATAACCTGACCAACGGTTTCCACAATTGAACCAATGGCAACACCTGCATCACCTGGGTGAAAGTCAGGTGTTGCACAGGCCCGACAAACGCATCCACCTGACGGGTGGCGGACACTTGCCAAATTCGCTAACTGCTTCAGCGCCTTAGCTTCTACGGGGAAGCCTTCTGGCAGAAGCACTTCCGCTACAGGTGCATCAGGAGAATTAACTAAACGGACAGAATAAGTGCGATCGTTGTAACTTACATCCAAACCCTGCCGCTCTAAAGCACGCAGGAGACGCTTTAAATTTTTTGGCTGCATGAAAACTCCAAATAGAGCCTTAAAAAAGACTCTTTGTTGTGAAGAGAGGAGGAGACTTGGGTTCAGCAGCCGCGTCTCAGGTGTTGGGGAGGGTTATTTTCCCGGAATTGTGGGGAAAACAACAGTTATATAGCCTTGATAACACACACTTGCATGAGGAGACAAGTGTTTTGTAGTATTTTGTATTCTTTAGCGATTTATGCACTACATATCTAAACAAATTTGAACTTTAGCAAAAAACTTTTAAAATTCTCTAGACTCTCCAGCCGGCTAGAGAGTCTAGTATGAATTCAAGGCGACTCTCTTTTCAGTTATTTCTGGCTAGGTTGTTCATTATTATCCCGTAAATCTATGACTCTCCAACTCACAGTTCCCAATATGTCTTGTTCTGTTTGTGCAAGTACCATCACCAAAGCACTTCAGGCAGTCGATGCTAATGCCAGCATTCAGGCAGATCCCACAACCAAGCTTGTCAGTGTAGAAACTCAAGCATCAGAAACAGCAATTAAGGAAGCGTTAGCTGCTGCTGGCTATCCAGCCGGCTAAAGAAAGGGGATTGGGGACTGAGTACTAAGTAAAGGAAAGAACTATCCATTTGCCCTCTAACTTTTTCCCTCTGTTTCCAATTCCCAATTCCCAATTCCCAGTCCCCAACCCCCAGTCCCCAGCATGGATACTCTCACACTCAAACTTCGAGGCATGAGTTGCGCTGGTTGCGCTAACAACATCGAAAAGGCAATTCGCTCTGTTTCTGGGGTGATTGACTGCAACGTTAACTTTGGAGCAGAACAAGCCACTATCAAGTACGATCGCTCTCTAGCCAATTTAGAGAAAATTCAAGCTGCGATCGCATCTGCGGGATACTCTTCTTACTCACTCCAGGAAGAATTGCTCTCTGAAGAAGATGATGCCGAAAAAGCGAATAGGCAAGCATTACAACGCGAACTCTTGCTTAAAGTAGTTGTGGGAGGTGTAATCAGCATTTTCCTATTTTTGGGGTCGTTGCCGATGATGACTGGGCTAAACTTCTCCTTAATTCCCAACTTCCTGCAAAATCCTTGGGTACAGTTAGTGCTGACAACACCCGTTATATTGTGGTGTGGCGGATCTTTTTACCGCAATGGCTGGAAATCTCTCAAGCGCCATACGGCGACGATGGACACGCTGATTGCTTTGGGTACAAGTGCAGCGTATCTATATTCTTTATTTGTCACTGTTTTCCCGAAATTTTTTATTGCTCAGGGCTTGATACCTCATGTTTATTATGAAGTTGCTGCCATTGTTATTACTTTAATTTTATTGGGGCGGTTGTTAGAAAATCGCGCTAGGGGAGAAACTTCTGAAGCCATCCGCAAACTGATCGGATTACAAGCCAGAGATGCCAGAGTTATCCGTGGTGGTGTAGAAGTTGATATTCCCATCGCCGAAGTCAGAATTAATGATGTGATTTTAGTCCGTCCTGGCGAGAAGATTCCGGTAGATGGCGAAGTGATTGCAGGCGCTTCGACGGTAGATGAAGCGATGGTGACTGGTGAAAGTTTGTCAGTGAAAAAGCAGCCAGGAGATGAGGTGATTGGGGCAACTATTAACGGTGCGGGTGCGTTTCAGTTTCGGGTGACACGAGTCGGAAATGATACGTTTTTGGCTCAAATCGTCAAACTAGTGCAACAGGCACAAGGTTCTAAAGCACCCATTCAGCGTTTGGCAGATCGGGTGACAGGATGGTTTGTACCAGCTGTAATTGCCGTTGCGATCGCCACTTTCGTCATTTGGTTTAATTTCACTGGCAACCTCACCTTAGCAATAATGACAACGGTGGGTGTACTAATTATTGCTTGTCCTTGTGCTTTGGGTTTAGCTACCCCCACATCTGTGATGGTGGGGACGGGCAAAGGTGCAGAAAATGGCATCTTGATTAAGGGTGCTGACAGCTTAGAACTAGCACACAAAATTCAAATCATCGTTTTAGATAAAACTGGTACTTTGACTCAGGGTAAACCCACGGTTACAGATTTTGTAACTGTTAACGGTACAGCTAATGGCAATGAAATCAAGCTTTTACAGTTAGCAGCAACAGTGGAACGGAACTCTGAGCATCCTTTAGCTGAAGCGGTGGTGAAATATGCCCAGTCTCAAGAAGTGAGTTTAATAGATGCACAAAACTTCATAGCTAACGCAGGTAGTGGTGTGCAAGCAGTTGTTTCAAATCAACTTGTGCAAATTGGTACACAACGCTGGTTAACAGAACTTGGAATTAATATTATTGCTCTCCAGCAGTATAAAGATGCTTGGGAAGCGGCTGGTAAAACAGTCATTTTGATTGCTGTAGATGGCGAACTACAAGGAATCATGGGTATTGCCGATGCCCTCAAACCTTCATCGATAGCAGTGGTGAAAGCTTTACAGAAGCTAGGTTTAGAAGTAGTAATGCTCACCGGAGACAATCGTAAAACGGCTGATGCGATCGCTCAAGAAGTTGGCATCCAGCGAGTATTTGCTGAAGTGCGTCCAGATCAAAAAGCGGCGATTATCCAATCTTTGCAAAGAGGGGAACTGGGAACTAGGGACTGGGGACTAGGGAAAATTCTTCCCAATCCCCAATCCCCAATCCCCAGTACCCAATCCCTTGTAGCAATGGTTGGCGATGGTATAAATGATGCACCAGCCTTAGCACAGGCTGATGTGGGAATTGCTATTGGGACAGGAACAGATGTAGCGATCGCAGCTAGCGATATCACCCTAATTTCTGGAGATTTGCAAGGAATTGTCACAGCAATTCAACTCAGTCGCGCCACAATCAACAATATCAAGCAAAATCTCTTCTTTGCGTTTATTTACAACGTCATTGGCATTCCCATTGCGGCTGGAATTCTCTTCCCTATTTTTGGTTGGTTACTCAATCCAATTATCGCCGGCGCTGCGATGGCTCTTTCTTCGCTATCTGTTGTTAGCAATGCCCTCAGATTGCGTAACTTTCAACCAAAAGCTATCTCATAATTGCAGGGTAATTTAGGAAATGTTCAGTAAAAAAATGCTTTGGGGAAGCCTGACAGCTTTAGTGCTTCTCACTGGAACATCAGGTGTAACATTAGCAGAAATGCCAGCCCACTCGTCAGCACAAGCCAGCCAATTTCAACGCATTGAGCAACCTTTGGGCTTGAAAGTTAGTGTTGCGATCGCTGGTTTAGCCTTGATTGGATTAGAGTTATGGTGGTTTCTCCTCTATAAAAGTCCTGAGTCCTGATGTCATTCTATTTTTACTTTTTAAGACTTAGCACGGGCTAAACCATAGCTATCCGCTAACAGAGATGTTTTGAATAATAGGACAAATTGTATCTTCATAGCGATCGCTAGTATTCTTCCAGCCTGAAAGTAATCCCTTTATCTCAGAACGTAAAGTTAACAATTGATCGATTTGGCGATCGATGTGTAAAAGCTTGTCTTCAAGCTTTTCTTTAATTTCACCACAAGGAGCTTGTCCTTGGTCATAGACCTGAAGAATATTTCCAATCTCCTCTAGACTAAGACCAAGATTTTGTGCCCTTTTAATAAAGGCTAGACGAGTCAGCACATCCAATGAAAACTGACGGAAGCCTCCCTCTGTTCGTCTTGAGGACTTGAGTAAACCTAAACTCTCGTAATAGCGAATTGTCCTGATAGGGATTCCGCTTATATCTGTTACCTGACCAATTAAAAGCAGTTTTTCATTCTGAGTTAACACGGCAGATTTCCCCAACTCTTGTAACTATTATCATATATAAAAATACGATTCGATTTATGAAAGGATACGTAGGGTGCGTTACGCTGTCGCTAACACACCCTACGTATCTTTTCATAAATCAAATACTAGTCCTATATTAGAAATGGATACTAGTTTACATAAGCTTATGTTAGGGTGTCATAATTTTAAGAATCTTCATAGAATTTAGTTGAGATTTTGACTATTGATTTTTATCTGTTTATTAGGTAGCTGTTTGTCCTGGTACTGAAAGTAACTGTTTTTTAAAAGTTTCCATGTTACTTCTAGATCAAATGCTTCACCTCAAGTGAAACTATAAAAATGAATCTCAACTCGCAGACTTTTAGCTCAACCCGTAAACCTAAAATTTTTAATAATCCAGAGCGTTTTGTTGAGGGATGGTATTGGGTAATACCCTCTCAAAATCTGCGGGTAGGTGAAGTCAAACCTGTCACGATTTTGGGCAGACAACTAGTAATTTACCGAGGTAAAGACAAAAGAGTAGCTACCTTTGATGCCTACTGTCCCCACATGGGCGCTCACCTTGCTGAAGGCAAAGTTGAAGGTAATGCACTCCGTTGTTTTTTCCATCACTGGAAGTTTGATGCTGAAGGGATGTGTGTTGATATCCCATGTTTAGATGTACCGCCTTCCCTAAAGTTACAGACTTGGCCCACTGCTGAGAAGTATGGGATGGTTTGGGTTTGGACGGGAGAAATCCCACAGCAACCCCTGCCTTTTATACCAGAATTGGAACAAAAAGAGTGTGATGTCGCCATCCATTCTCACTTCTTGCTGAACTGTCACCCCAATGTGGTGATGATTAATGCGATTGATGCTCAACACCTCAATACAGTTCACAAATTGCCACTAGAAATTATTTTTGAAAGACACGAACTGAACGAGAATGCGATTATCTTCAGTAATACTACACCCATCAAAGACAATTTCTTGTTCATTAAGCTCATCCGTCTTTTCTACAAAAATGTCATAACTTACAGTATTTGCTATTGGTACGGTAGCATTGGCATTGTGACACTTGGCCCTGATTTCTTCCATATCCACATGATGGTTGCAGTTCGCCTCTACGAAGAGGGAAAAACTGAAGGTCAAGTTCTATTGATGACTAAAAAACGTAAAGGAATTTTTGGTTGGTTATGCAATCGAGTTGTACTATGGCTGACTAAGATTGCAGCTAAGTACTTTCTCATGGGTGACATCAAGATTGTCCAAACAATTAAGTTTGATTTGAAAACCCCAATCAAAGCAGATCAGTCAATCATGCAGTTTATTAACCATGTTGAAAAACAGCAATCCCTAATGTGGGGGACTTGGCAAGATGCGCGATCGCACGATGTAGAGAGCAAGCTCAAGCGCGAGAGATGGCAAGATAAAATGAATAATGACTAATATATGACCAGAATTCTGTAAAATTGCCTGGAGGTTACAAAGCCATAACTTAACAGGCTAATTATTTGATGGTCAATTAAACAGACATGAGATAACAACTAGTAAAAGTTAAAAGTTCAACAAATTACTTTTAACTTTTAATTTATTTTTTACTGGGCTACTAGATAAATAAAAAGAAGTGGCAAAGCCACTTCCTAATTCCCAGGTAGAACCTAAGCTATGAGTATAACGACTACAAAAATTTGAAATAGTATAAATAAACACCAATTAACTGGATATATCTGTTTTCCTTGTTTTCTAGGTTAGAAAATCCTCTTTTTCATGGGGCAAATAACTGTATATTTACATAAGTCTGATGATTGCAATGCAAACTTAATTTTATTCGGTTCATCGTCAAGATGTGCCAATTTTACCTTTTTATCAAGAAACTGCCTTATCCTCACGACTTGATAGTTAGACCAAAAAAAATAAAATTTATTACTGTAAAAATAACCAATTTAAGTATATACACTAAAAAAATGAATAACAGTAGCCTCTAGACCGTGGTGTTCTAATTGATGAGAGAATATTAAATTAACCATCACAAAAGTTTAAATTCATTGATCATGGCGAAAATTCAGTTTTCTAAAGGTCTTGACGAAGAAGTAACTCCAGAGGTGCGCTTGACGCGATCGCGCACTGGTGACAGTGGTACAGCGACGTTTATTTTTACCAATCCGAAGATTTTAGATCAAGGCAGCACCGAAGACATTACCGGGATGTACTTGATTGACGAAGAAGGGGAGATAATTACCCGTGAAGTTAAGGGTAAATTTGTCAACGGGAAACCGGAAGCATTAGAAGCAGTTTATGTGATGAAATCTGCCCAAGAATGGGATCGCTTTATGCGCTTTATGGAACGGTATGCTGAAGAAAACGATCTCGGACTCAGCAAGGCGGAAAAATAGGACATAGGGCATAGGGCACAGGACATAGGTAATTTTTTCATGTAGAATGCGCTATTCTCCGTGCCCAATTGTCCATTATCAAAAGTTAAAAGCTTAACCCATGACACAACAGCCCCATCCAGATTCACCTGGGATTACGGTAACTTGTGCTGTGATTACTGTCAGCGATACACGTAAGCCCGAAACAGACAAAAGTGGCCAACTAATTCAGCAGTTACTCATTGGTGGTAACTATGCTGTCGGAGCCTACACGATTATCAAAGATGAACCAACACAAATTCAAGAGCAGATAGAACATCTGGGTAAAAGCTCAAATTTGGATGCTTTAATTTTTAATGGTGGCACAGGTATTGCACCAAGAGATACCACCTACGATGCCATTGAGAAGTTACTGGAGAAAACTTTGCCAGGGTTTGGTGAGTTATTTCGTTTTTTAAGTTATCAAGAAATTGGTTCGCGGGCGATCGCTTCTCGCGCTGTTGCTGGTATTTATCAAGATAAATTAATCTTCTCGCTTCCTGGTTCCAGTAATGCTGTGCGGCTGGCGATGGAAAAACTAATTGTTCCCGAACTTACTCACTTGGTAAGTCAGCTATATAAGGGATTGAGATGAGTAGCCTTTTTAGGAAGCTACATAAAATTAAGGAATAAAGTACTGAAATCATCCTTTCTACGCTTACATCTTGAGACAACCCAGAATTATAGTAAAACGGATGAAATGTTAATATCAGGTCAGCAATGGAGCCTATTTACTGGAATTGCATAATTGCTCACGGCATCACTGCATTTTCATACTTTGGCATCCCTATATTAGTAGGGATTTTCTTTGCCAAAACCAAGGTAACTATCCCTTCTAAGTTTTGGCCAGCGTTTTTATTATCAGGTGGATTCGTAATATTTTGCGGATTTCATCACCTTTTGGCGGCTTTTGAGCCGGATTCGGCAGTGTCGCTGTTGTACTTGGGCGTACTTGATGTAATGGCATTTGTCTCATTATGTGTATTACTGTGCCTAATACCAACCGCTTATCAAATTTTAGAGGCGATCGCCAAATCTCAAGAAAATACCCGCGAACTTCAACGCAGCCAGCAGATACAAAGGCTATTCCTAGATCAGGGCCCCTTTGGAGCCTATATCAAAGATGAGCAATCTAGAGTGCTTTACTACAACCAGGAAATACAGTCTAGGTTTTCGGTAAATTCACAAGAATGGTTGGGGAAAACGGATAGTGAATTCTTGACAGATCCAGAAGAGGGGCGGCGGGTAATGGAAAACGATCGAGTCGTCTTGAAGACTTTAAGCCCTTTAAAGTTAATTGAAGAGATAAAGATCGCTGATGATGAACAGCCATGCTACTGGCTATCCTTTAAGTTTCCCTTTAGCGATGGCGCAACGGGCGATCGCCGCATCGGTGGGATCAGTATCGATATTACAGAATCCATAGAAGCACAGCGATCGCTCACCGATCTAAATCGGCAGCTAGAAGAAAGAACACTGAAATTAGAGGCAAAAAAACGCGAACTTATATATCTCTCAGATATGGCCGATATGCTTTATTGCTGCGACTCTGAAGATGAGGTGTATCAAGTTGTTGCTTTAACCTGTTCCAAGCTGTTTCCTAGCATGAGTGGTTGTGTCTATATAATTGCTAATTCCAAGAATTATGTTCAGATGAATAGTTCTTGGGGAGATGAAAAAAGTAGTAAAGAAATATTTTCAATATCTCAATGCTGGGCATTGCGAAGAGGGAAATTAAACCTTTTATCGCCTTGTAACTCA
Organism: Nostoc sp. 'Peltigera membranacea cyanobiont' 213; assembly: GCF_002245975.1. NCBI lineage: Bacteria > Bacillati > Cyanobacteriota > Cyanophyceae > Nostocales > Nostocaceae > Nostoc > Nostoc sp. 'Peltigera membranacea cyanobiont' 213. The sequence continues at coordinate 11,964 of NZ_NOLI01000162.1, forward strand.
GGACTGATGTGCAGCCACTTAATACAGCCGGTTAATGGCGCACATTTGTGCTTCCCATTGTTTGGACAAGGCGAAATAGTTGGGATTCTACACCTCTATGCTCTTGAAGAAATCAGTCCAGAAGATCAGCAAATTACTGAGATTATTGCTAGAACATTAGGCTTTGCACTGAATAATCTATCGATAAAAAAACGTTTAGCTTATGATAATTTGCGGGATGGGATGACCCAACTATTCAATCAAAGCTATATGGAAACCATCCTGGAACAAAGGCTAGCGGAGGCTGAACGGTCTGGACAACCTCTTAGTGTTATTTTCCTTGATATTGATAACTTTAAAGCATACAACTCGCGCTATGGGCATTTGACTGCCAATATTGTTATTCGGGGATTAGCAAAACTGCTGTTAAAATCTATTCGCTCTTTTGATATTCCTTGCCGATGGGGTGGTGAAGAATTTGTGATTGTAATGCCTAATATGACGCTGGAAACGCTCAGGAAGCGAGTAGAACAACTAAGGCTAGATGTTGAACAAATGCAATTGAAGGACGGCGATCGGATTCTTCAAGGCATTACTGCTTCTTTTGGAATTGCTGTTTCAGAATCAGGAATTACGGTTACAGATTTTCTGAATCGGGCAAATCAAGCGATGCTTGAGGCAAAGCGAACAGGCAAGAATCGAGTTATTGAGTATGTAAATAGGTACGATTAATTCAAAATTTATAACACTGCAAGCGGTGAAATAGAAATGAAATGTAGAGACGTAGCATTGCTACGTCTCTACAAGGATTATTGATAAGGGACTGACAAATAAAAAAATACTCAACTATCTTTGTGGGGTGGGCAATCTTGCCCGCCCTATTGAACTGGGCGGGCAAGATGCCCACCCCACAAGATTGGATAATTTATTTCTTGTCAGTCCAAAACGCATATTACCGTATAAAAAAACAACTCCCTGAAGATTTGGGAGTTGTTTTTTATCTTCGACTATTTTCTCAAAAGATGATTCAGAATGGAGCGATGCCTGTGCTGGGCTGCGCCTACGCCAAGCAGATGGCAGCCAAAATAGCCGCGATGATATAAAATACTCCAACCACTTGCAATTCTGACCAGCCAGTGAGTTCTAAATGATGGTGTAAGGGTGCCATTTTGAAGAGACGTTTGCCTTTGCCATCGGGGCCTTTGGTGGCTTTGTAATAACTTACCTGTGCCATCACCGAAAGAGTTTCTACGAAGAAGATACCACTGAGAATAAACAGTGCTACTAAGGTGTTTGTCAATAGCGCTACAGCAGCTAATGCTCCTCCCAGTGCGAGGGAACCGGTATCTCCCATGAAAACGCGGGCTGGATTACGATTATGGGCTAAGAAACCTAAACACCCACCACTTAAAGCCGCACAGAAAACCATCAATCCAGGTGCTGTGGGTGCGATTAAGGCACCTAATGCCAAAAGTGCGATCGCTACTGTTCCTGCTGCCAAGCCATCAATTCCATCTGTTAAATTAGTCGCATTACTTTCTGCAACTAGCACAAAACCTGCTAAAGGCCAAAATAGAAATCCTAATGGTAGTGTGAAGCTTACCCAAGGTAAAGCAATATTTGTAATATTAGAAGGTTGATTAAACATCAGCCATAGACAAAACACTGCTGCAAAACCTACTTGCAAAGCGAGTTTCGTTCGGGGAGATATACCTTTATTTGATTTCCGGCGGAGAATTTGCCAATCGTCGAGCCAGCCAATCAATCCGTAGCTAATTGTCAATGCCGAAACTGCAAGGACATCTGTAGCAAAGTTAGACAAGATACAAGCAATTATCACACCTACAGGGATAAAAAATATACCTCCCATTGTGGGGGTGCCTGCCTTTTTTAAATGAGCTTGGGGCCCATCTTCGCGGATTATTTGTCCAGTTTTAAGTGCTTGAAGTAAAGGTATTACCCAATAGCCTACAGCACCTGAACCCAGGGCACACAACAGCAGTGGCAGGGTTAACGACATACTTTGCCAAGGTAGTCTGTTGGCCATCGAATCCAAGAAAAATGCTGTTGTACCTAGACCAACCGCTAACAGAGAGGCTAGCGCGATTCCAGAAATATTTAGTCCTTGCTCAGGAGATAATTTAGCGTCCACAGAAGTTTCCCTTCACTCCACACTTATTAAATTGAATACCAATAGCTAGGGATACTACCAAGTCCCTAGCCTGAAAAGGCTAATCCTCGGCTATTCCTATATCGTCATCATCATCATCAAGGTCGTAGCCAATTCCATCTTCTCCACCCATTAGGGAGTTTATTTCTTCTTCGCCATCTTGAAAATCCGGTTCGTGAACGTCACGTGTTATTATCCGACCCTTATTTTCTAACCAATTTAATAAAGAGGACTCTGGCTTGATGGGGATGACATGGGCTCGCTGGTTACGGGGTTCTTCACGTAATGGAGAGTTCAACATATCAAAGAAGACAAGAAAAGGTTACGTAAGTTGACATTTAGAGTCTATCACTTGACACGGATTAATTTAGTTATCTTTTCAACCCTTTGGTTGATAAATCCGCATTCAGATAGAAATTTTTTATTTAGGCTTAAGTCAAGCGATTCTTAGTAATTTTATGGTTCTACACATAGGTTATGAATATCTTGTTTATGCTGATGGAAAGTGAGTGATTTTAGAGGTGACTAGGCGATGATAGGAAAAGCGGCTCTCATGGATGCGATCGCTGGTACTAATCGCGGTCTACTGGCGACTGAAGCCCAGAAACAGGCTATCTTAGCAGCGATCGCCAATTTAGAAAACTTTAATCCTACACCCCGTCCGGTGGAAGCTGGTAATTTGCTAGATGGCAATTGGCGATTACTATACACCAATAGCAAGGCTCTTTTAAATTTAGATCGTCTACCTTTTTGCAAACTAGGTCAAATCTATCAGTGTATCCGGGTAGAGACTACCAGTGTTTACAACATAGCTGAGATTTATGGCTTACCTTATTTGGAAGGATTAGTCAGCATTGCTGCTAAATTTGAGCCAGTTTCCGGTCAACGTGTCCAAGTAAAATTTGAGCGGTCTATTATCGGCTTACAACGTTTAATAGAATACAATTCTCCGGTAACTTTTATCCAACAAATTGAAGAAGGTAGAAAATTTCCGGCAATTGATGTTGCTATAAACAGCGATCGACAGCAAGGCTGGTTAGATATCACTTATATAGATAACGATCTGCGGATCGGCAGAGGTAACGAGGGGAGCGTGTTCATATTGAGTAAAACATAAGTTTGTGCAAAAATACTGTTTCGCAATGAAGGTAAGCTAGAATGGCCACCTTGTCAAGTAGGGTATGATACAGTTTTAAATTTGGTATATGGTATGGGGTGGCCGAGATGAGAGAGATACGAATAACTAATATTCAATGTCCATTAACCAATGCGCCATACCAAATTCAGATAAATAACTTAACAAAGACTCTTGTCGCGACCTTCAGGTTGTAGAGTGAAATCAATTAGCCCTCTAGATTGGCGATTGATAACTAAAAGGGAAAATAATCATGGTTCAACGTGGTTCTAAAGTACGTATTCTCCGCCCTGAATCCTACTGGTTTCAGGATCTTGGAACTGTGGCTTCCATTGACCAAAGCGGCATCAAATACCCTGTAATTGTCCGCTTTGATAAGGTCAATTACTCTGGTATCAATACCAACAACTTTGCTCAGGATGAATTAGTCGAGGTTGAAGCACCAAAGGCTAAACCACCTAAAAAATAGCAGCAAAGCTACAAGTGGGTTGTTTGATGCGATGATGAAGGGTAGTCTTAAGTCTGAAGGTATGAAGTCTGAAATTTCAGTTCATTCATTCTTCATCCTAGCCTACCCTAATCTATGAGAGCCGCCCTGCGGGTATTTACGGTTTCTCTTGGGTAATAATAACGAGCCATCTACGGCTGTGTAAGTTACTACCCCATCTCTTCTTTATTGAACCCCCAAGTACATCAAAATTGTCTGCTTAATCAGCTTGAATGCCTGAACTGCCTGAAGTTGAAACAGTCCGAAAGGGTCTAAATCAATTGACCCTTAACCAAGAAATTACGGGTGGAGATGTGCTGCTCAATCGCACCATCGCCTACCCGTTTTCTGTAGATGAGTTTGTTGATGGAATTAACCAGAATACAATAGCTACTTGGCATCGTCGCGGTAAATATCTCCTCGCCGAACTTGCTTCCCCTTCATCAACCAGTTGGCTAGGGGTTCATCTGCGAATGACCGGTCAACTACTTTGGCTACATCAAGATGAACCATTACATAAGCACACGCGGGTTAGATTATTCTTTGGGGATCGGCAGGAATTGCGTTTTGTCGATCAGCGCACCTTCGGTAAAATTTGGTGGGTTCCGCCTAGTGTTGCTGTAGAAAGTATTATGACTGGTTTAGCAAAACTGGCAGCAGATCCATTTTCACCGGAATTCACTGTTGAATATCTAGCAAGCAAACTCAAAAACCGCCGCCGTCCAATTAAGACTGCGTTACTGGATCAGTCGGTGGTGGCGGGATTAGGAAATATTTATGCCGATGAAGCCCTGTTTAAGAGTGGAATTTTACCTGAAACTTTGTGTATAGATTTACAGCTAAAGCAAATTGAGCGTTTGCGAACAGCCATAATTCAAGTCTTAGAAACCAGTATTCAGGCTGGCGGTACAACTTTTAGTAACTTCTTAAGTGTTAAAGGTGTCAACGGCAATTATGGTGGTGTTGCCTGGGTTTATAACCGCGCTGGAGAACCCTGTCGAGTTTGTGGTAGGCCAATTCAACGGATTAGGTTGGCTGGGCGATCTAGTCATTTTTGCCTACAGTGTCAAACGTTAGGGGGAGTTGGGAGACGCGATTAATCGCGTCTGTACAAGAATTTTTATTTCTAATTCGGAAGTCTCCTAAAATGCAGATAAAACAGTCTATAAATTTGAAAGGAGAATTCATGGCAGTTAAAAAGGGAGATATGGTTCGCGCGATCCGCGAGAAACTGGAAAACAGTTTGGAAGCAAAAGCCAGTGATACTCGCTTTCCTTCTTATTTGTTTGAAACTAAGGGCGAAATTCTAGATGTCAAAGGTGATTACGCCCTGATTAAGTTCGGGAAAGTGCCGACACCAAACGTTTGGTTACGTGTAGATCAACTAGAAGAGTTTAAATAATAAAAAAGAATTCAGGAGTCGGAATTCAGAATGGGCTAAACCTTAGCTATCCGCTAACAGCATTGATTTTGACTTCGCTTATTAGAGGTTGAATGAACAAGTAAGTAGGTGGGTGGGAAAATTTATAACTATGTCATTGCGAACGTAGCAAAGCGAAGTGAAGCAATCACAAGGGTTT
>NZ_NOLI01000163.1:0-16900 GCF_002245975.1 Nostoc sp. 'Peltigera membranacea cyanobiont' 213
GGGGAAGGTGGGGCCCCCTCTGGGGATAAGGCGTAATGGCGACTGGGGGGAGATAAACCAATGACAAATGACCAATGACAAATGACCAATGACAAATGACCAATGACAAATATACAAATTTTTCTAGATATTGCTACCGAAGCGGCCTTAGCTGCTGGTGCTATTTTGCAAGGTTACTTGGGTAAGTTAGAAGACGCAATTATTGAAAAAGGTCGCCCTGGTGATTTAGTCACGGCTGCTGATAAAGCCTCAGAAGAGTTGATTTTAGAAATTTTGCGTCGCCATTTTCCTAAGCACTCTATCCTCGCTGAAGAATCAGGCAAATTAGGTAATCAAGAAAATCAATACCTCTGGGTAATAGATCCTCTAGATGGCACAACCAACTACGCCCATCAATACCCATTTTTTGCCGTCTCCATTGGGCTGTTAATTAATGGGGTTCCAGAAGTTGGTGTAATTTATGACCCATTCCACGATGAGCTATTCAGTGCTGCTACTGACTTGGGAGCAACGCGAAACCGTCGTCCCATTAATGTTTCAACAACATCTGAACTGGGTAAAAGCCTGCTAGTGACAGGATTTGCCTACGATCGCCGCGAAACCTCTGATAACAACTACGCAGAATTTAGTCACCTCACCCATCTTACGCAAGGGGTTAGACGTAGCGGTTCAGCATCACTAGATTTGGCCTATGTTGCCTGTGGACGTGTCGATGGTTACTGGGAACGAGGGCTTTCTCCTTGGGATATTGCCGCCGGGATAATTTTGTTACAAGAAGCCGGGGGCAAAGTTACTGCCTACGATGGCACTTCTGTCAAAATTGAGTCAGGTAGAATTCTGGCCACAAATGGTTATATTCACGACTCCCTCAGTAACGAACTTTTACAGGTTCCGCCACTGTCAGCCTGGGTATAGCAGTTAGGGTGGGGGCTTTTCCTTCGACTTTGGGTAAACTAAAAGCAACCTAACTGCTCCCTTGGTGTAAAAACTCTATATGTCTTTCAAAATAGATCGTGGACTATTTAAATATGATTTCATAGATCATCACGCAGTATTGTGCGTTCCAGTTGATGCGGATATCAAAGAGATTCGGAAACGCTATCTCCAAATTGCCCGCCGCTTACACCCGGATAGTAGTTTTACTGAAAGTGATGAACAAAAACAGCTAGGGAACGAATTGTTATCAAAGCTGGTTAACCCAGCTTACGAAAAACTGGTTGGCGATCGCACTCGCACGGAATATATTTTAATTTTGTCGCAAATTGGCAAGCGCCTGTTACAAGAGTCTACTTCGGTAACTCTCAACACCGACTTGGGTAAACAGTTAGCCCAGACACCTAATCTCGATGGTGTCTATAAAAGTGCGATCGCTAAACTTGCTCAAACTCAATATGATTCTTTAGAGCAAGTACTGCAAGTTATTGCCCAAGTTAGTGAGTTGAATTTAGTCTATTTAATGCGGAGTGCAAGCAAATCATCCTCATCGCCGCCACCTGTTCAACCCAAAGTCCAATCAGGTACACCTCAGCCAAATACACCAAAAAATCTACCACCAGAACCAGCGCCACCAAAAGAAGACTCGGTTGTAGAACAGTATGTTCGTCGCGCTCAATCTTTGATTGACAAAAACCAATTTGCCCAAGCCAAAGTAGAGTTGCAGGATGCTCTGAAGTTAGAACCTAAAAATAGTCACTGTCATAGCTTAATTGCAATGGTGTATTTAAAGCAAAATCAGCTAAAAATGGCAAAAATCCACTTCGACAATGCTTTAAAACTAGACCCCAATGACGAAAGGGCATTGCAATGGAAACCCAAAATAGATAAAGCTCTCGGACAACAATCTAGCGATCATAAGGTGACTTCATCCCCTAATAATGGAGATAAGCTACCAGATAAATCTGGTAGTGGTGGTTTGTTCGGTGGTTTGTTTGGTGGGAAGAAAAAATAATGGTGTATCAACCAGCAGCAGGAGCCAGGGATTTATTGCCCTTGGATGTGGAGAAAAAACGCTGGATTGAAGATCGGTTACAGCAGGTGTTTCATCGTTGGGGATATCACAGGATTATCACCTCAACTTTAGAGCGCATGGATACGCTGATGGCAGGAGAAGCAATCCAGCGCCAGATGGTGATTCAACTACAAGGCGAAGATGATGAATTAGGGCTACGTCCAGAATTAACAGCGTCCATTGCTCGTACCGTTGTCACTCGCATGGCAAATACAACTTATCCACAACGGTTGTACTACAACGCCAATGTGTTTCGCCGCACGTGGGAAAGTAGGCATAATCGCCAGCAAGAGTTTTATCAAGCTGGGGTGGAGTTGTTAGGTGCTGGCGGATTGCTGGCAAATGCGGAAGTACTCCTGTTAGTGGCAGATTGTTTAGCAGCACTGGGTTTGCGGCAATGGCACTTAATTTTAGGTGAAGCGGGAATTACGCGATCGCTCCTGAGTGCATTTCCTGCTAATTTACAGGATAAAGTTCGTAGTGCGATCGCTCATCTCGACCGGATTACTATAGATACTTTACCCTTGAGTGACAAACTCCGCGATCGCGCCATAATCATGCTGGATATGCGCGGCCCCAGTGCAGACGTGTTACAAAAAGTTAGTAGTTTGGATCTAGATGAAGAACAGCGAGAGGCAGTGAATAACCTCAAATCCCTAGTAGAGTTACTAGAATCAGAGAAAAAATTTCCCTTAATCCTCGACCTTAGTCTCATCCAGACCATAGATTACTACACTGGGATCGTCTTTGAAGTCGTCAATGATACCGAGTCCCAAGCCAGAGTTTTAGGGCGTGGTGGTCGCTACGACCAACTTTTGGGGTTATATCATCCCCAAGGAGAAAACATCCCCGGAATTGGTTTTGGACTCAATATCGAAGATTTATACCAAATTTTGTTATCTACTCAGCAATTACCGCAAGTAACCCCTGCGAGTAACTGGTTAGTAGTACCAGAGACGCAGAGTGCTAACGCCCCTGCCTTTGCCTACGCGCAAAAACTACGAGATTCCACTCATTTAGTGCGGGTAGAAATTGATTTAGGGGGAAGGGATGCAGACGCGATTCGTCAATATGCACGCGATCGCAGCATAGCCCAAATTGCTTGGATCGAAGCTGATGGTTCCCCAAAAATTGAATCATTGCGTTAGTGGGCATGGGGAAAGAGGCAAAGGGGCAGGGAGCAGAGGAGAAAGAGCTAATTTTTTATTCTCCCCCTTGCCCCCTGCTCCCCTGCTTTTTCACTCCCCTGCTAGGCTAGAAATAGCCGATACAGAAAAGAGGGAATCGAGAACATGCCGCACACAATTGTTACAGAAGTCTGTGAAGGCGTAGCTGACTGCGTAGATGCTTGTCCAGTAGCTTGTATTCATGATGGCCCAGGCAAAAATGCCAAGGGAACAGATTGGTACTGGATTGACTTTGCCACTTGCATCGACTGTGGTATATGTCTCCAAGTTTGCCCAGTCGAAGGGGCAATTCTTGCAGAAGAACGACCGGACTTGCAAAAAACCCCTTAATAGTCCATAGTCAACAGTCAATAGTTATTTTTTGACTTGACTGTTGACCAATGACAAATGACAAATGACAAATGACAAATGACAAATGACAAATGACTATTTACTAGATGTTCAAAATGTCCATGCTGGATACATCAAAGATGTAGATATCCTGCAAGGTGTAAATTTTCAGGTTGCTCCAGGGGAATTAGTAACAGTGATTGGCCCCAATGGTGCTGGTAAATCTACTTTGGCAAAAGCAATTTTTGGGCTTTTGATCCCCCACACAGGCACAATTACCTTTAAAGGTGAAAATATTGTGGGGCTAAAGTCCAATCAAATTGTTCAACGAGGAATGTGCTACGTACCGCAAATCGCCAATGTTTTCCCCTCTCTGAGTGTTGAAGAGAACTTGGAGATGGGTGCTTTTGTGCTTAACGTTCCCCTGAAACCAATTAAAGATAAAATATTTACCATGTTCCCCAGATTAAGCGATCGCCGTCGTCAACGCGCTGGTACTCTCTCTGGAGGAGAACGCCAGATGTTAGCGATGGGCAAAGCTTTGATGTTGGAACCTAGTTTGCTAATTTTAGATGAACCATCTGCTGCTTTATCACCAATCTTGGTGACACAGGTGTTTGAGCAGATTAAACAAATTAATCAGGCGGGAACTGCGATTGTATTAGTAGAACAAAATGCCCGTAAAGCTTTAGAGATGGCTAATCGTGGCTATGTACTGGAGTCGGGACGCGATGCTATCTCCGGCCTTGGTCAAGAACTATTAAACGATCCTAAAGTGGGTGAACTATATCTGGGAGCAGGTAAAAGACATTAACCCTCTTTAATTACTCTTGCCCCCATTCAATCATAACACCACTTGAAATAAGGAAACTTCACGAGCCGATAGCGATGCCGAACGCGAGTGCGTCTCGTAGAGAAGGCGAAGTGCGCCTACGCTATCTATAAACTAATACAAAAACTATAACAATTCCTGCCACTGCCGCGACCGTCGTTTTCGATGCTCAAAGAATTCTCCCCAATAATCCTTGCGTTTCTAATCACATCTACAGCGAGTAAAAAGGTAAAACAGGACATTCATTTAGGAAAAAATGATAAAAATGCAAATTAACCGGATTTGCCAGAACCCCAATTGAACAAGAAGGCTTACTGAACTTCCTATATATAAAGCTCTGCATCACTTTTTGATATACCTCTGAGTCAAAATAACTTCTGTAAAGCCGCTCCAGAGGGAATCTGGAGCGTTTTTTATGGTATAAAAACGTCTATGTTTACCCCAATCAAAATTGATTGAGTGCTTTTGGCAATTTGGCAGCCAAAATTTTTTTGTTCCAGTTTTAATTGATATATCAGCAGGGTTACTGGGACATTGAGAAACTTCTACAAGGGATCGATTCCCGTCTCAAAATCCCACCCAATGGCCAGTTGTTGACGCTCACGCTCTGTAAACTACCTGAAATGGTATGGTTTGCAGTAAACAAGCAGAGCAAGCGTCACCGCTTCACCACAACTGGCTAGAAATCAAACAGAAAACAATAGTTAGTCAAGGATATCCTCCCCAACCCCCCTTAAGAAGCAGGGTTGGGGAGGATATCCAGAGTCAAATATCACTAACACTAATCGTATAGAGCGATCGCCACAATTTATTGAACCTGTAGCTACCTGAGTTTATTTTTTGCCGATAGTAGTAAATCTTGAGCTTTTAGATAGGCTGTTGTGCCGTTTTGCACTTTTTCTAATTGATTAATAATACTCTGCAATTGGCTCAACACCCGATTGCGCCTCACATCATGAGCATCAACAGGAATTGAAGCCAACAAGCTTTCGATTTCTCGCTGTGCTAATTCCATTGCCTCTACAGCATCCGCCTCAGCTTGCCGTCTCACCTTGACTTCACCTAAATTAGCCTCATAAATTGCTAATAACTTCTGTGCTTCGGTATAACCCGCCACATCCTTTGAGGGAATCTCTTTGAGCCGCTCAATTGCCTCCATCCACAAATTTTCTATTTGTCGCCATTCTGCGACGCTATGCGGCGGATTTTGACCAGCTTTAGCAGCTTGCCAAGAAAATTGCCGTGCTGCGGTGATTAAGGCACTGATGCGATCGTTTCCCGCCGCCAATCCAACAACTTCCTTGAACTCACGCTTATAATTATCCAATTGATTTTGGATAGTTTTTCCTGCCAGAGTTTGACCAGGAATCTGCTCAAATTGATTCAGCGCCGTTTGCCAAGCAGCTGTTGCAGTCTGTTTATCAGTTGCTGTTGTCGCCCGTTCATATTGCTGTTTCGCATTTAAGAAAGCCTTCATATTCTCAGTAAGCAAAGACTGAGCATTTTTTTCCTGAAAAACCTGAGCTTCTAGCTTCCCAACTTTACTCCGAAATGTATTAAAACCATAGATGCTAAAGCGCGAGTCATACCACCAATATCTGTATTCACTCCAATCGTTAACAAAAGAAGTTGGTAATTGGTCTAAATGTTTTTGTGCTTCTTGTAGCTTCTCTTCGCCCAAAGCCAAATCAGCAGGACTGGTAGGGTTTTCAATCAATTGTTCAGCTTGCTCGACTGATACCAACGCCTGTCGATAGTGATTATCCATACTCATATAGCTGGGTAGCAACAAAAAAGGCGCATGGAGCATCACCGGATGGCGAATCACCGGGTAAGGCTGGTTCGCCACCCAAATTACAGCACCGGGAATACCGATAAGTATTGCTATCCAAATAAGTTTACTACCTATACCCCGCTTGGTTTTGCGATGCGGTTGCAGAGGGGGTGTTTTGATCGCCTGCCTCTCTAACTCCATTTCATGCTCTAATTTAGCTAGGTTTTTGGAGGTTGATAGTGTTGCAGATTGTTGGCTGAGGGCAGAAGGATCTATCCCAGGGCTATTTGGAGCATTTTTACGTAGAAAATTCCAGTTTATTTTATTTAAAAAAGCCATATCTATAGCCAGTACTGTGTTAAGTATTCCCAAAAATACAGGAAATATAAACAATAGGTTGTTTTGACTGTTGACACGAATTATATTTTTTATCAACAAGAGAGTTACGGATTAAAAAAATATTATATTTATAGTTCTTCAGAGCTTAATTTTGACAAATAAGCTAAAGCTTACTTAGGGCATACAATAATAATTCTGGATAGTTTATAAATTAAAAATTACGATGTTGTGTAAATATTAAATGACTCTTAAAGCGTGTAACAAGGTACTCTTATATCCTGCTTAAGTATGATATTTTTTTGGAAAAAGCTTTGTTGTTGTCAGGTAGATTGATGAGCCGAATTAATGGATTTGTCGGGCGACGTGATTTCTTAAAATTTGCCAGTTTCCTAGGTGTTGCAGCTACTGTTGTTGCTGATAGCTTTTGGAATCCAGAGCAAACTGCTGTTGCAGATATTCACCCAGTTAACCCTAATCCAATCAGTCCAAATGAAGCCATTAGACGCTTGCTAGATGGTAATCAAAGATTTATCCATCAAAAACGTCAATATCTCAGTCAATCACTAGAACGTCTACTATTAGTTGCTAAAGCTCAGTATCCTTTTGCAGCTATATTGGGCTGTGCAGATTCTAGAGTACCTGCGGAAATTGTCTTCGATCAAGGACTTGGAGATTTATTTGTCGTGCGTGTTGCTGGGAATGTGGTCAGTGATACGGTTATAGGTAGTCTGGAATACTCTACAACAGTATTAGGTTCGCGGTTGATTGTGGTATTAGGTCATAAAAGATGTGGTGCAGTCGCGGAAGCGCTCAAAAATGAAGCACTTCCTGGCAGAATTGGTTTAATTGTTGAGGGCATCAAACCATCTATAGAAAGGGTAAAGTTTAGAACGGGTGATAATATGCAGGATGTGGTTCTAGCTAACATTCAATATCAGACTGAAAAGTTGCAGGAAAGCTCAACAATTTTAGCCAAATTGCTTGGTGAAGGTAAACTAAAGATTGTCGGTGCTTGTTATGATATTGACACAGGTAAAGTCAACATTCTTACTTGAATACTCTGGATTTTTTAGAGTTTTGATTATTAACGATATTTATAATTTTATTTATTCAACCTTTATCGATCCAAGGCACTGTCAACGCTTGTAACAAATAAACCCAGCAGGGGCCATATAACAAAGCCGCCTGCCAGGAAGGTATAGTATATTCTGGCCATGTTTGATTAGGTTAGCGCTTATTTATAAAAAATAATTGCGTATCCCTAGATACAATAACTAAATACTTTGGAAAACACAGTTAAGAAAAGTTACTAAATAGGTTAATTTCCAATTAAAACCAGCAGTTTCCTAAATGGATAGATGAGGGAGTGGAAGACAAGGGAGAATAATTGAACAAATTCTCTCTTGTTCTTTGCCAGTCCCCAATGCCCAATCCCCAATGCCCCATAATATAAGAAAGCGCTTCACACTTCTTAAATAATCAACTTTATTAGAACAATGGCGAGAGACTTACGGGGATTCATTAAAATTCTAGAAGAAAGAGGACAATTACGGCGGATTTCAGCTTTAGTTGACCCAGACTTAGAAATTGCTGAGATTTCCAACCGGATGCTGCAAAAAGGTGGGCCAGGGTTGTTGTTTGAAAATGTCAAAGGCGCTTCCTTTCCGGTGGCGGTGAATTTGATGGGAACTGTAGAAAGGATTTGTTGGGCGATGAATATGCAGCATCCAGAGGAGTTGGAAACTCTGGGGAAAAAACTGAGTATGCTACAACAACCAAAACCGCCGAAGAAGATTTCCCAAGCCATAGATTTTGGCAAAGTGCTGTTTGATGTGGTAAAGGCGAAACCAGGACGGGACTTTTTCCCCGCTTGTCAGCAAGTTGTGCTTCAAGGTAATAATTTAGATTTAAACAAGTTACCTTTGATACGTCCTTATTGTGGTGATGCTGGCAAGATTATCACGCTGGGACTGGTAATTACCAAAGATTGTGAGACGGGTACACCAAATGTAGGTGTGTATCGCTTGCAACTACAATCGAAAAATACGATGACTGTTCACTGGTTATCGGTGCGGGGTGGTGCGAGGCATTTGCGAAAAGCGGCGGAACGTGGGAAGAAATTAGAAGTTGCGATCGCACTTGGTGTAGATCCTCTAATTATTATGGCAGCTGCCACGCCCATCCCTGTAGATTTATCAGAATGGCTGTTTGCTGGACTATACGGTGGTTCTGGTGTGCAGTTGGCGAAGTGTAAAACCGTCGATTTGGAAGTTCCCGCAGATTCAGAATTTGTCTTGGAAGGAACGATTACACCAGGAGAAGTCTTACCAGATGGCCCCTTTGGCGATCACATGGGTTATTACGGCGGTGTGGAAGATTCGCCATTGGTACGCTTTGAGTGTATGACACACCGGAAAAATCCGATTTACTTAACAACATTTAGCGGTCGTCCACCTAAAGAAGAAGCGATGATGGCGATCGCACTAAATCGTATTTATACGCCCATACTGCGCCAACAAGTATCAGAAATTGTCGATTTCTTCCTCCCAATGGAAGCTTTAAGTTACAAAGCAGCGATTATTTCCATTGATAAAGCATATCCCGGACAAGCGCGACGAGCAGCTTTAGCTTTTTGGAGTGCTTTACCACAATTTACTTACACTAAATTTGTAATTGTTGTAGATAAAGACATCAATATTCGCGATCCCCGTCAAGTAGTGTGGGCGATTAGTTCCAAAGTTGACCCAGTACGAGATGTGTTTATTTTGCCGAATACACCGTTTGATACGTTGGATTTTGCTAGTGAAAAGATTGGCTTAGGTGGACGGATGGGAATTGATGCGACTACAAAGATTCCGCCCGAAACAGACCATGAATGGGGTTCGCCTTTGGAATCTGACCCAGATGTGGCGGCGATGGTAGAGAGGCGATGGGCGGAGTATGGTTTAGCAGAGTTGCAGTTGGGAGAAGTAGACCCAAATTTGTTTGGCTATGATATGAGGTAAGGTGTTAAATAACAACATCGAAACAGAATTCAGTTAGGTATTCTATACGACTGGCGGATAGCGACGCGAAAAGCGAGTCTATGAACGTCTGAATAATCGGCGTTTTTGCACCTCTATCAAATAGTAGATTTGGGGGAGGTGCAAAAAGTCTTAATTTCTAGGTGAGAGTTTATTGCCTATTAATAATAGTGTACAAACCATTGCACCTAACATATAAACCATAGACGTTTCAGCATCCTTTAAAATTAGAATATAAAACATAGAGAACACTACAAAAACAAGTACCGTTATTTTCAACATAAAATCAAACAATTTCAATCATAAATACTAGGAAAAATACATCAAAAGTCTAGCTCATGTTTTTCCTATTGTTGAGCGCAGAAAAATATTTCAATTTCTAATAGCATTTAGTATTTCAGTGTGGATAAATTATTGGATCGCTATTTCTAATATATTTCTTAAGTGATTGTTTACCTGATTGTAAATATGACAGTTTTTTTTGTGGTAGTAACTAACCTAGACAAATGTACTTCTACCAAGTATTTTTATCAAAAAAAACTGTTTCATAAATATAAGCCAATTTTATTGACCAGGATTTTTACTATTCTCACCTCTTTGGGCCGTATTCTCTCTGCTACCAACACTGACTTCAATTCATCCAGGGTCGAATCCATGAGTGAATGCTCCTCTTGCTGTCGCTATTGCAGCGATCGCTGGTGGTATGAGTCCATAATTGGGCGGTCTGTATTGCCTCTTGGAAGATTAGAAAAGAGGAAATAAATGTATTGTATTTTATCCCTAATCCTGTAGAATACACGTAAATATCGTTTGGAGGTTGTCAGTTACTGAGTTATTCAAAAAAACTGTCAGCATGAACTCGAAAGTGCAAAAGATGTCTGCGTCTACTACATAATAAATTAGACTATCATGAGAACTAAAATTTATCGACTCGTTGCAATTACTACGTCAACTCTAGCTATAGCAATAGTTGGATCGGTCAACTCTGTTCCAACTATTGCAGTAGATTTAAAACCTGTCCAAAAGTTAGCAGATACAACTCAACTTAATCAAGCAAACCAGTATACTTTCACTGACCCGATTAAGACTACAGAAATTGTTTTCTTTCCGCAAGCGCCAGGGCCAGTGCGAGTGGACGATCCACCAAAAGCTTCACAACTAATTTATCATGGGCCATCAGGAGAATTGACTTTTCGAGGTAAGGAAATTAGGAAACAAAAAAGTGCTTTAGGTTTACTTATTACTGTTACCTTAGAGCCAAACTTCGATCGAGGTCAACTAGAGTTAACGTTGGTGCTACCAACTGTAAATCTTGAAAATGGTCAAAAACAAAACTTTGATACCGTAGCAATTAAGGCCAGGGGCTTAGGGCGTGTCATCAATCGAGCGGGATCGGAACTGACTTATCTGGTTTTACCACTTAAGGGTGTGGCAGAACAGGTTCCTCTTCCTCTCTAAGTTAAACATTGGAGCAAGTGACACGATCGCTTGCTGGATAAATATTTTTAGGCGATGGAGAGGGCTGAGTTAACTGAGTATTCTTCTTACTCAGCCCTCTCCATCGCCATCTGGTTAGCTCAATCGTAGCGATCGCAGTTGAAGGGAAGCAATGCGAAAAAGTGAGCGCATTGTCAAATGAGTCGGGGAATCAAAGGGAGACTCACAACTAAATTTGTCATTAGAGAGAGTTTGTTTTATCAGAAAATCCGCCTCCAGGTGCTAGCAAAAAGTCTGGCAGACAAACCATTATGCTATCTGGCGTGTTTGTAAACATTGTGCAATCAATCATATTGCGATCGCCTACGGCCGGCGGCTACGCCATCGCACCACAATACAGCACAACATAGAATTTGACTGGAGGAGACTGCGTGAGAATTGGTGCTAACTACTTGGGTAACGGAGAGTGTGAATTTACAGTTTGGTCTCCGCTATTAGATGGTGTTACAGTAAAAATTTTAACTCCAGAAGAACAGTTAATTCCCCTCAAACCTCAGTCTGAGGGATACTGGCAAACGAAAGTCAGCGATGTGTATCCGGGTACGCTTTATCAGTATGTCTTAAATGGCCAAGATACTTTTGCCGATCCCGCATCGCAGTATCAACCGGAAGGGGTACATGGCCCGTCTCAAATTGTCGATCCGCAGTTTGAATGGACAGATGAAGGGTGGGCAGGTATTCCTGTGGAGTCGATGATTTTTTATGAACTCCACGTTGGGACTTTTACACCGGAAGGAACTTTCAGTGCGATTATTCCCCGCTTACCGGAACTGCGGGAACTGGGAATTAATGCCATTGAAATCATGCCCATCGCCCAGTTTCCGGGAGACACTCATGTTGAAGCCTCTCTGGCATATCGCAACTGGGGTTATGACGGCGTTTACCCTTTTGCTGTTCAAAATTCTTACGGTAGCCCAGCCGAACTGAAGGAACTGGTAAATGCTTGCCACCAACACAATATTGCTGTAGTGCTGGATGTGGTGTATAACCACTTTGGGCCAGAAGGCAACTACATGAGCCAGTTCGCGCCCTACTTTACTAAAACCTATAAAACGCCGTGGGGCGAAGCGCTGAATTTCGACGATGCCCATAGTCAGGGTGTGCGAAATTATTTTATCGAAAATGCCCTTTACTGGTTGGGCGAATTCCACATTGATGCATTGAGACTTGATGCAATTCAGGCAATTTACGACTTGGGAGCCAAGCATTTTTTGCAAGAATTGGCGGAAGCAGTTCATCATTTCTCACAACAAGGGCAAAAATGGAAACGCCATTTAATTGCTGAAAGCGATTTGAACAATCCGCAAATTATTCGTCCGGTAGAATTGGGTGGATATGGAATCGATGCCCAATGGAGTGATGACTTTCACCATTCATTGCACACCCTGTTGACAGGCGATCGCCAAGGATATTATCACGATTTTGGGAAGCTTGCTGATTTGGCAAAAGCTTACAATGATAGTTTTGTCTACGATTGGAAGTATTCGCCCGATCGCAAAAGATTTCATGGCATAAGTTGCCGCGATCGCAATTTCTCACAGTTTACAGTCTGCATTCAGAATCACGATCAAATCGGCAATCAAATGAAAGGAGAACGCCTCACTGAGAGGATCTCTTTTGAAGGATTGAAGTTAGCTGCTGGCGCTGTGCTACTCTCGCCTAATTTACCTCTGTTATTTATGGGAGAGGAATATGGAGAAACTGCACCCTTCATTTACTTTGTTAGTCACTCCGATCCCGATTTGATTCAAGCAGTTCGAGCCGGACGCAAACAAGAATTTGAAGCATTTCACTATGCAGACGATCCCCCAGATCCCGAATCGGCAGAAACTTTCCTAAAGTCTAAACTCAATTGGCAATTACACAATGAAGGTAATCACAAAGTTCTGTGGAATTGGTATCGCCAGTTAATTAATTTACGCAAGACGCATCCAGCCCTTTTAAATCAAGACCGCAATTTCATCGAAGCGACTAGCGATGAAGATAAGCAGGTGGTCATCGTGCGTCGTTGGTGCGAATCAAGCGAACTAATATTTGTGATGAATTTTAATTCGTCTTCAGTGAAAGTAACTCTGCCAATTCAGCAAAATGCTAATAAGTTGTTAGACTCTGCTGATACCTCATGGTCTGGGCATGGTTCTGAAGCTGCTGAACATCTGTCTCCGGGAGAAGAAGTGGAATTGCGACCTACTAGTTTAGTACTGTATGAAAAAGGATGAGTGAGAGTTAGGGACTTCCAATTAAAAAAATATCCAATTTTGTAGGGTGCGTTACGCTGTCGCTAACGCACCGCCAGATATCTCGGTGCGTTACGGCTTTCGCCTAACACACCCTACTGTATATTTTATTTTTTGGAAGTCCCTTAGAACTTAAAGTTTCAGCCTCATAACCTCAAGTTCCAAGCTAAAAGGTTCAACGTTCGAGCTAAAAGGCTCAACGTTCGAGCTAAAAGGTTCAACGTTCGAGCTAAAAGGCTCAACGTTCAGGCTAAAAGGTTCAACGTTCGAGCTAAAAGGCTCAACGTTCGAGCTAAAAGGCTCAACGTTCAGGCTAAAAGGTTCAACGTTCAGGCTAAAAGGTTCAACGTTCGAGCTAAAAGGCTCAATGTTCAGGCTCAAAGGCTCAACGTTCAGGCTCAAAGGCTCAAATTCCCCCCCCCTAAATAGGTTTCAGATAAGATCCCCCCGCCTGCGGCGACCCCCTTAAAAAGGGGGTAAAGATTGGGAAAAGCCCCCCTTCTTAAGGGGGGTTGGGGGGATCTCCGAGAAACAAACATGTTAACCAAACCGTATCGCCCCATCTCTTATTACAACAAACTCATGCGAATTCCTACCGCCACCTATCGAATTCAGTTTACACCCCAGTTTGGTTTTGACAATGCTAAAGCGATCGCATCTTATCTAGCAGATTTGGGTATTTCCGATTTATATGCCTCCCCCATTTTCAAAGCCCGATCTGGGAGTACCCACGGTTACGATATAGTAGATGCCACTCAACTTAACCCAGAACTGGGAACGAATGAATCCTTTGATGCCTTAGTTGGCGAAGTCCAATCTCTAGGTATGGGCTGGTTACAAGATATTGTGCCCAACCACATGGCCTATAGCAGCGAAAACGATTACTTGATGGACATATTGGAACACGGCCCAGATTCCAGTTATACTGACTACTTCGATCTTTCTTGGAATGCTCCCTTTGGCGATCGCCAAGAGCGAATCCTCGCACCGCTACTAGGAGATTTCTATGGTGCATCCCTCGAAAACGGACATATTCAACTTCAATACGAACAAAACGGTTTAACCGTAAACTATTACAGCTTAAAACTGCCGCTAAGATTAGAATCTTATACAAAATTTATTACCCATAATTTGGGCAAACTCACACGCACACTCGGACGCAATCATCCCGATTTTATTAAACTATTAGGGATTTTGTATATTCTCAAAAGTGTGCCCTCAGAAGTCGCAGGAAAACAGCGACAAGACCAAATCGCATTTATTAAAGGATTGGTTTGGGAACTCTACACCACAAACGATGCCATCCACGAATTCATTGACGAAAATATTCAAACTTTCAACGGAGAACCAGGTAATTCAGAAAGCTTTAACTTGCTAGATGAATTACTAAATGACCAGTTTTACCGTCTCGCCTTCTGGAAAGTCGGGGCGGAAGAAATGAACTATCGCCGTTTCTTTACCGTCAACGAACTTATTTCCGTTAAAGTTGAAGAAGTGCGAGTTTTTAATAACACTCATAGCCTAATTCAAAAGCTAGTTGAAGAGGGCAAATTTACCGGCTTACGCATTGACCATATTGATGGACTCTATAACCCAATCCAGTATCTAGAAAGGCTGCGGGAAAAAACGGGAGATGTTTATATCACGGTCGAAAAGATTTTAGAACTCACTGAAGAATTGCCAGAAAACTGGGCAATCGAAGGGACATCTGGATATGACTTTCTTAACTATGTAAATGGCGTATTTTGTCAAACTGAAAATGAATCATCCTTCGATAAAATCTACCAGAATTTTATTGGTTCAAGAGCAGATTATGCCTCGATAGTGAAGGATAAAAAGCACCTGATCCTAGAAAAGAATTTAGCGGGTGATATTGACAATTTGGCTCTTTTGTTAAAGAACATTTCTAGTAAATATCGTTATGGCAATGATTTTACGCTGAATGGCTTGAAAAGAGCGATCGCTGAAGTTCTAACCCTGTTCCCAATTTACCGTACCTACATTACCCCCGATGGAATTGGGGATAGCGATCGCGCTACCATTCAAGAAGTAATTAACCAAGCCAAAGAACAAACGCCCCTGTTGCAGCACGAACTGACCTTTATTGAAAAGTTAATGCTGCTTGAGTTTGATAACTCTCTGACTCAAACAGAACGCGAACAGTGGATATATTTTGTCTTGCGGATGCAGCAATATAGCGGGCCGCTAATGGCCAAAGGTGTAGAAGACACCACATTATATGTTTACAATCGCTTGCTGTCGCTAAATGAAGTCGGGGGAAATCCCAGTCATTTTGGGATTGAATTAGCCAAATTTCATGCCTTTAACAAACAGCACCAAGCAACTTGGCCTCACACAATGAACACCACAGCTACCCACGACACCAAACGCGGCGAAGATGTGCGGGCCAGGTTGAATGTGTTGTCAGAAATCCCAGAAGATTGGGATCGGCAGGTAAATACCTGGAGTGCTATTAATCGAGGAAATCGCAGTCATCGCCACGGGTTTGCTATGCCCGATCGCAACGATGAGTATTTTATCTATCAAACCTTTGTAGGGGCGTTTCCTTTTGCGGAACAAGAACACGCATCCTTCGTGGAACGAGTCAAAGATTATATAATTAAGGCAATTAGAGAAGCAAAAGTGCATACAGCATGGTTGCGACCTGATAGCGAGTACGAACAAGCTTGTACTTCCTTTATTGAGAAGGTACTCGATCCTTCCATCTCCGAGGAATTTCTAAAAGCCTTTCATCCCTTTCAACAGCGAATTGCAGAGCATGGTATTTTCAATTCCCTTTCTCAAACTCTCCTGAAGATTACCGCACCCGGCGTACCCGACTTGTACCAAGGAACAGAACTTTGGGAACTCAGTCTAGTAGATCCAGATAACCGCCGTCCCGTGGATTTTGAACAGCGACGTACTTACTTAAGTGCCATCCGCAAAGAGGTGAAAACAGATATTCTCGGACTGATTCAGGAGTTATTAAACGACAAAACAGACGGTAAAATCAAACTGTTTTTAACGGCTCAATTACTCCAAGCTAGAACAAACTATGTCTCATTATTCCAGGATGGCGACTATCTGCCCTTAGAAGTTCAGGGAACTTATGCCAATCACATTATCGCCTTTGCACGGCGGGAAGGGAATCAAACAGCGATCGCGATCGCGCCTCGCTTTTTAACCAGTTTCATCCAACCCGGAGACAACCCTTTAGGTGAGTCAGTTTGGCAAGATACGCACCTGCAACTCCCCCCTGGAACTCCCCTCTCCTGGACAAACGTCCTCACTCAGCAACCCTTACAAGCTACAGAAACCCTATCCATCGGTTCAGCCCTCGCCCATTTCCCAGTTGCTTTGTTAGTTAGTAGCGCAGAGTGAATCTGTTTTACGTCTGACAATTAGCAGTCCACGAAAAACCTAACCCCCAACTCGTCGCGGGAAGGGGGAAAATTTAAAGTCTTTCTCCTTCTAGGCTACAGTGTACACACAAGTACCTATTACCCCCCTCAATCCCCCCGATATATTGGGGGGAAGCCGGAAATCTAGTTCCCTCTCCTTTATAAGGCTACCGTGTATACACAAGTAGAATTACCCCCCTTAATCCCCCCGATGTATTGGGGGGAGACCGGAAAATCCGGTTCCCTCCCCTTTATAAGGGGAGGGTTAGGGT
>NZ_NOLI01000164.1:0-16295 GCF_002245975.1 Nostoc sp. 'Peltigera membranacea cyanobiont' 213
TAAAATGATTATCATTATTGTTTAAAATTGGATTCTTGGTTTTTGTTGATTAATTTATTCTTTGGAAGTCCCTAAAGCAATCGCTCCCGCATCAGACACAGCAAAATGGATAGGGCTATGGTTCGCAAAGAAATTTACATTTATTCGCTTGCTTACAATCTATTACGTAGTTTAATGTGGCAAGCAGGTACTATTTACGGAACTCCTCCGCTACGCTTATCAATGCAGGATTAGCTGTTGCAACTTCCCCGCCGTACAATTCTGGTAGCCATCGCCCGATCACCTCCCGCCCGACAATATACCTGTAGCAGAAATCTCCGATCTTCAAGAGAACACAACAAGGTAATATCTGCACTCACCTGTTGCTGTTTCCATACCCAAAGGTTAATCAACTGCTGCCGTGACTGAAGAACCAGCAGAAACTGACGAAAGATACCAACAAGTTTCTAGATTCGGGACTTGGTTAATCATGCTTATGCCTCATTATGAGCGAGAAGACTGCACAAATAGTCAATTCGTTTCCAAGCGATCGCAGCTTGCCGGGGAGAACAACTCAAACCATAAGCACGACGGGCATCATAATTCCCCTTGATTCCCTTGGCTACTCCAATGGGAACCCCAGAAGCCACCTCACGAATACTGGGTTCAAAGCTTCGGTCTTCATGAGAGAACCGTACTTGCGTAATCTGATTTCCAATTTGGTCTGCCCAGGGGGTTAAACCAATTCGCAATTCGCAATTCGCAATTAATTGAGCTTGTTGATTTTCTCCTTCACCTTTCGAGTAGATGAAACCAGAATCTTTCCAATTTCTCTAGTTTCTTGCAGTAATGAGTCAAACTTACTTTTATCAACCAGTTCTGACTCTATTAATATTTCCAGCCAGTATTCAGTTTCTCTTTCTTCTTTTAGTGCAATTTCTAGCTTGCTAAGAAAATCTTTATCAGATTGTGCCGATTGAGCTTCTCTAACATTAGCCCCAATAGCAGTACCACTTCGTAGCAACTGCTTTGATAAAGTACGGCAAACACCAGATTTTTCATCTAGGAAAGTGCAAGCTTTAACTATTCTTATTGCCAAAGCTTTGGTTCTGTCAGCTATACTAATATTTTGATTCATATCTTTTACTCCTAATTCATAATTGCGAATTGCGAATTGCGAATTGCGAATTGATTCTCGGCAATGGTAGTTGGTAATATCTGCGTGGATTGGAATTTCTGATTGTTCATGGCGCAATTGTGATTGAGAATAAGGGGAGATTTCGACAAATTGGTGGACTCGGAATTTGTGGGATAGACCTGCGGCTGATATTCCGTGGTGGCAGAGTCCACCGATGCCGGAGAAAAGTGAGAGGACTGATTTCATAAGGCGATCGCACTCCTGACCAAATCATCCGGCACTTCAAAAATTCCCAACCGCCCAATGTAAGGAATCGGTGTTACCTCGCGTGGATTCTCCAGCTTCCAATGATATTGCCCAGGCATTCCCCAGCCAGACGCAACTTGTGAAAATTGGCAGTCAACTATTGTGACAATGCCAATAACTTGACCGCGACGTAGAGAGAAAAGTTAGGAATTATACCCTCTGCATCTCTGCTCCCTTATCCCCCTTTCACTGGGAGCGTAATTACAAACTCAGTTCCCTCACCTAAAGTTGAATTAACAGCGAGCGCTCCACGATGTTTTTCGACTACAATCTGATGAGCGATCGCTAATCCTAATCCTGTTCCCTTACCAACAGCTTTTGTAGTATACAAATGCTCAAAAATCTTCTGTTTGACATCATTTCTCATGCCGATGCCGTTGTCTTGAATGCAGATGTTGACGAATTGGCTATCATTTGACAGTTCAGTTTTCACTGTAATCTGGTTTGGGTTCACTTCAATATCAGTGAAACTCCGTCCTATATTCGAGTCTTCCAAAGCATCGATTGCATTTGCCAGAATGTTCATGAACACCTGATTAAGTTGTCCCGGAAAGCACTCGACTTGAGGTAAATTAGCATAGTCCTTGACAATTTCAATCTCTGGACGATCATCACTAGCTTTCAAGCGGTGTTTGAGAATCATAATTGTGCTATCGATACCCTCATGAATGTTAAATAGTACTTTGTAATCTTGATCGGCTCTGGAAAAGGTACGTAAACTCGTGCTGATGTGGCGAATGCGTTGAACTCCGAGTTTTAGTGAATTAATTAACTTAGGCAAATCT
Source organism: Nostoc sp. 'Peltigera membranacea cyanobiont' 213 (assembly GCF_002245975.1). Classification (NCBI taxonomy): domain Bacteria; kingdom Bacillati; phylum Cyanobacteriota; class Cyanophyceae; order Nostocales; family Nostocaceae; genus Nostoc; species Nostoc sp. 'Peltigera membranacea cyanobiont' 213. Next base: position 2,209 of record NZ_NOLI01000164.1, read on the forward strand.
TCTCGCATATATTCCAAGTCAATGTCTGCAATGTCTGGTTCAACATCAGGCATTTTAGTTTGATAAAAATCAACTAATCTAAACAAGTCGTTAATATAATCAATCGCAGGTTGCAAATTCCCAGCAATAAAGCCAACAGGGTTGTTGATCTCGTGAGCAATGCCAGCCACAAGATTGCCCAACGCAGACATCTTCTCATGCTGTACCAACTGGAGTTGAGTTTCTTTGAGATGATGCAAGGCTTGGGAAAGTTCAGTAGTTCGTTGTTCAACTTGTTGTTCTAGAGTTTGAGTGAAGCGTTGTACTGTCAATTGGGTTTGAATGCGAATCAACATTTCCTCAACTTGGAAGGGTTTGGTAATGTAGTCTATGCCACCGACCTTAAATGCTTTTACCTTGTCGATCGCATCATCAAGCGCACTGAGAAAAATCACAGGAATGGCACGAGTGTTATCAAAGGTTTTGAGTTGGCGACATACTTCATAGCCATCAAGATCGGGCATATTGATATCTAATAAAATCAGGTCTGGAGGTTCTGCCTGAGCCGATCGCAACGCCATTGTACCATTTGTAGCTTTACGTACTACGTAGCCCTGTTCTACTAACAGATTAGACACTAAGCGGAGATTGTCTGGCAGATCGTCAACTACAAGGATTTCGGTTTTGGATAGAATTTTCATATATAAAAATAATTAAAAAATAGATTGAGTAAGTTCGAGCAGTGCATCAAACTCGAAGTTATCGACCAAATGCTTGAGAGTTTGTACTATTGCCGAGTTCTGCTCAGGAATTTTTTCGATCAGTTCCATCAGTCGTTGATCTCGTCCGGCGGTGGCAGCAGCGTGAAATTCACTCAGCCATTCGCTAGACATTTTATGGAAATCGGATGGTTGCAATTTAGCCGTGGGCAAATGCGCTTGTGGCTGATTTAAAGTTTCTTCATATACGTATAGCACTCCAATATGCTTTGCCATCGCGTCGAAAATTTCGTAGTCTCGAAATGGTTTTCGCATAAAGTCATCGCAACCAACTGCCAAAATTGCGGCGCGTTCTTCTTCTAAACTGCTAGCAGTCAAGGCGATAATTTTTGGGCTGTTACCGTTACCATTAGCTTGAGTTTTTATGTATTGTGTGGCTTCAACGCCATTCAGTACTGGCATTCGCATATCCATCCAAATTAAGTGAGGCTGCCATTGTTGCCAAATGTCGATCGCTTCTTGACCATTTTCAGCTTCCTTCACTTCAAAGCCCAAGGGACGGAGCAACTTCACTAGAATCTGGCGATTGATATCTTTATCATCCACAACTAAAATGCGGTAACTGGGTTGATTGGATTCCAAAGCAATAATCTGTCGCTTGAACCTCAAGGTTTCTTCATCAGCTGTCTCAACGGCTGTCACCTGAATCTGGAATTTAACAAGCGTGCCATACCCTACTTGAGAACTGACATTCATCTCGCCACCCATCAACTGTACAAAATTGCGGCTGATGGGTAATCCTAAGCCTGTTCCTTCCTGGGCGTTTTTGCCGGTTTGGGTTTGAGCAAAGGCTTCAAACAACTTATCAAGTTCATCAGCAGCAATGCCTGCGCCAGAGTCTTCTACCTCAAAATATAGGGTGTGGGTGAATGAAGCTTCAGAGGAAGCGTAGACGCGCAGTGACTCGTCGTCAGACATCGCCTTGACTTTCAGGGATACCCCACCCTTATCGGTAAATTTAATTGCATTACTAATTAGGTTAATTAAAACTTGGCGCAGTTTTACTTCATCAGTTTCTACATAGCGCGGCACATCTGCTAAATGTTCAAATAACAGTTGTAATCTTTTATCTTCGGCTTTGAGGCGAAACATATCTTCTAAATCGCTCAACAAACGATATAAATCAAAATGCTTGAGATTGAGTGTAGTTTTGCCTGCTTCAATTTTGGACAAATCCAAGATGTTGTTGATTAGCGTTAATAGATGTTCACCACTGCGAGTGATGATGCTGATATTTTCTTGGTGTTCAATGGATAGAGTTTTGCTGCGAGTCATTAGTTGGGAGAACCCCAAAATGGCGTTGAGAGGGGTACGGAGTTCGTGACTCATGTTAGCAATGAAAGAACTCTTAGCATGATTTGCCACTTCTGCTTTCTCTTTGGCGTGTTCTAGCTGTTGATTGGATTCAGCTAATGCGGCTGTGCGATCGCTAACTCGTTGTTCTAGTGTCTCGAATGATTCTTTAAGTTGTCCTGCCATCTGGTTAAAGGAGATGGCTAACTCTCCTAGTTCATCGGTGCGCTTGAGTTCAACTGTTTGGTTCCAATTTCCTTTGGCGATGTCTTTGGCAGCTTGATTGAGGCGCAGGATCGGTTGAGTCACCCAACGAGCTGTAAAAATTCCAAACACTGTAGCAATGAACAAAGCAGCTAAACTTAGTAAAATTGTGGTGCGGGTGTTGGCATTGATTTGTTTCATAAAGTCTGATTCGGGAATCACCACGACTACCAACCAATCCAGACCAAATCGATCTCGCCACGGAGTCACTTGTATAAATTGACGTTCACTTTGTGTCAGCAAAGAAGAATCGCCACCTACTTTTAAATCAAGTTCTTGTGCATTCTTGATTTGCTCGAAGCTGCCAAATTTACGCTGCAAATGTTGGGCAGTTGCTTGAATTAGCGGATCGGGATCTTCTAAAATATTCAGGCGTTGCTTTTCTTTACCAGTTGCTTTGAGAATCGGCTGCTTTACTGAGTGAGCAATTAACATTCCATCCCGCTCAATAATAAAAATTTTTCCAGAGGGACTGACTTTCAAATCTTGAAGGAAGTCACCGATCTGAGATAGTGTAAGATCGGCTGCCATCATGCCGATGAATTTTTGATTGCGATCGTAAACTGGATGACCAAATACAAGAGCAACATATCCGTCAATTTCTTGCAAAACTTTCACAGGCGACCAATTGGGTTTACGTACTTGTGAGGTTCGTACAAATGGAGGATAAGTTAGCGGATTAAAGTCATAAGCACCAATTTTTTGAGTTCGGTTTCCTTGATTATCCATTTTATAGACAACGTTTTTTCCCTTCGTTCGAGGGGAAACTTCATCGACAGTAATTCCTTCACCAGGCAACCATCGTCCAACTCCTAAATAATTGCTATTGGTTTGGGTAAAGTGCATATAGCTAATTTTTTGATGCAATTTCACTTTCTGCCAAAACTGATAGCCAACTAAATCTAAATCTTGTCGGTTAAGTAACCCTGACTCAACTAGTTCAGCATTGCTGCGTGCGATTTCATAAGAACTTGCTAAGTAAGTATCTAAATGTTGATCGACTCGTAAACTGGCTTCTCGAATCAACTGATGAGCTAGGTGATTCACCGCCTGCTGACTGTTGCGGAATGAGAGATAACCGACTAATCCTACAGCAGCAAAGATTTGCAGCACAAATGGAATCACTAGGATAGTGCGGAGCGTTGGCGCAGCCCGCCGTAGGCATCGCCGCTGACTGTGAGGTATATCATTAGCAAGGGGCATAAAACAAACTCCAATCAACACTTTGTATTTGTAGTTGCAGGGCGATAATCGGAAAATCCCCAACTTTCAGATGAAAATGTGACAAATGTCTCCTTTAGAGTACCCAGACTGAGGAGGGAACTCACAGGAATTACTTAAGCTTAGTGGCGTAGAGAACACAAGGGTAGACTAATTGTTATGTTGGGGCGATCACTAATGATTCCTATTTGATTTTTGAACTTACTCATAGATGAGGTAATAGGCAATAGATAAAAATTAATTGCCTCTTGCCTTCAGGTGTATTCTGGGATTACTACCTGCGTAACTGGTTTACGATACTGTCGTGTCAACCTCACATAATAATCTAATATCCGTAAAGGTATTGGTGGATTAGATGTAGCTAGAGTCTGAAACTCAATGTGTAAAATCCGATTAGTTGTCTGGAGAAATGTTACAAAATCAGCACGAATTGGTTCAAGAGAAAGTTCAGTTTTTAATACTGTAACTTCTTGTGGCTCTGAGGTTAGTAACCATTTGGCAAACTCATCAGGATATAACTCAGCTAAATACTTGGCTGTATTATCGTAACTCAATTTATCTCATCCTTTTTCTCTAAGAAAATTATGATTAAGTACTTGATAACGAGCATTTTATAGCTTAAATACTCGACTTAGCTAAGTTTTTAAACTGTCCAAATCGTTCATCAAACAATCTTATTGACAGTCGTCTCGCTACTAAACTGACTTTTCAAAACTGAAACTTCAAAAATGCCTTTTTGGGTAGTCTGTTTGTCGTAGTAATCTTCCCGGTACAAACCCAACATCACAGCAGCCTCCTGTTCAAATCCTCCCGATTCCCGAAAATCTGCTTTAGTTGGACGCTTTTCGGAACGTGAATCAACTTCTCTATCCGACTGATTCATGTAACACATTCACCTTTTCTGCAAGTTTTGCGTGCAGTTTTCATACCTGGAGAATGCAAGAGCATGATCACCTGATTGCAGAAAACTGCATAATTAACAAATATTTGCTTATATATGATCCAAAGTTGCAGTTCTGTTGGATACTTAAGCAAATCGGATAAATAGCACCAGATGACGAAAAACTACAGATTATACAGGTGTTTGCAGTTCGGATTGGCAGGGTTGCTGGGCTGTTTAAGTGTAAGTCTCCTCACTAGCAAAACCCAGGCACAGCAAAGCAATATCGTGCCTGATAGTACACTTGGCGCTGAGTCCTCTCAAGTTATAGACAACTTCCAAGGACTACCCATTGAAGTAATTACAGGTGGTGCAACTCGCAAAATCAATCTTTTTCACAGCTTTCAAGAATTTAATGTCAGCGAGGGACGCGGGGCTTATTTTTTCAGTCCTAGCGCCAATATTCAGAATATTTTGGCACGGGTGACAGGTAATAACCCTTCCGAAATTTTGGGGAGACTGGGCACATTTGGTAATTCCAGCCCGAATTTATTCTTGATAAATCCCAATGGGATTGTCTTTGGGAAAAATGCCAATTTAGACGTGCAAGGTTCATTTATGGGGACGATTGCAAACGGGATTGAGTTTGGCAATCAAGGGATTTTTAGTGCCACAAATCCCCAAGCTGTGCCGTTGTTGACTATTAATCCTTCAGTATTGCTGTTTAATCAAATCCAAGCAGATAGGGGAATTATTAATCAATCCCAAGCACCCGCAGGTACTAATCTCATCAGACAAGATGTTACGGGTTTGCGAGTTAGTGATGGTAAAAGTTTGCTGCTTGTTGGTGGAAATATCAATATTGATGGTGGTGGAATTCACGCTTATGGCGGAAATGTTGAGTTAGCAGGTTTGGCTGCACCGGGAAATGTGGGATTGAATATTGCAGGTGATAATCTGGGTTTAGTTATACCTGAAAATGTGGAACGCGCCAATGTTTCGCTGAGTAATGGTGCAGAAGTTAATGTTCGCGGTGCGGATGGCGGTAGTATCACAATTCAGGCTCGAAATGTAAATTTATCAGGGGGAAGTATATTAAGAGCAGGAATAAATACAGGTTTAGGTACTCCAAATAGTAAAGGTGGAGATATTACTATTAATGCTACAGGAGCAACAACGTTAATAGATGAAAGCGGCATTGCTAATGTAGTGCAAGAAAGGGCATTTGGTAATGCTGGCGATATCAACATTGCAACTGGGACATTGACGTTAAGTAATAGCGGACAAATAAATGCTAATCTCTACGGACAAGGCAATGGAGGAAATGTCAATATCAATGCTCAAGGTGATATCAGTTTTCGTAACTCAAAACCAGGGGAATTTAACGGAATTAGTTTAAAGGTAGTTGAGGGTGCAATAGGTAATGGTGCAAACCTTACTATCAATACCAGTTCATTGGAAATAAATGATGGTTATGAAATTCAAGGTAGCACTAGAGGAAAAGGTAATTCTGGTAATATCATAATTAATGCTCGTAATAATATTTCGTTAGATGGTAATGACGGTAATATATTTAGCCGGATTATTAATGATGTGCAACCCACTGCTGAAGGTAACGCAGGTAATATTCAAATCACAACAAGTACTCTAAAAATTACCAATGGAGCCTTTATTAGTAGCAGTACCAGTGGCAAAGGAAATGCAGGGAATATCAGCATTAATGCCCTTGATAATATAGCCTTTGATACTAATAGCAATGCTAGTAGTAATGTTTTTAATGAGGGGGTAGGTAACGGAGGAAATATTTATCTTAAAACAGGTTCCCTCTCGTTAATTAACGGTAGTCAAATATCAACAAATGTATCAGGGCAAGGTAATGCCGGAAATATTACTATTGAAGCCTCTGATAATGTCAAGATAGATGGCGTTTTTATCGACGCAGGTAAGTTTGACCTTAATAACTTGGATTATGATGCGTTCAGTGCTTTGAAAAGCAATTTAAGCATTGGAGGTATCGGGAAAGCAGGAAACATTCAAGTTACAACAGGATCACTTTCTGTTACTAATGGTGCCGTAATATACAGCTTTACTGCTGGAGTTGGAAATGCAGGAAATATTACTATTAATGCCCGCGATAATGTGACATTTTCAGGTTTCGGGGGCAGGGCAAAATCTGGAAGTCTAGCATCATCTGAAGGTGGGGGTGTGGAAAACGGGATAAGTAATAGTGGTGATATTCGCATCACTGCAAGTAATTTACTATTTAAAGATGGCGGCCGATTAACTGCTAGCAACGGCGGACAAGGAAATGGAGGTAATATCTTTCTTGATGTTGGCAATACTATTACTTTTGATGGAATTGGCGGTAATGGTTCACCAAGTAGTGCCTTTACGCAAGGATACAATGGTAACGCCGGAAATATTCAAGTTGAAACAGGATCGCTATTTTTAACAAATGGCGGTACGATATTTTCTTCACATTTCAGAGGAAAAGGTAATGGTGGAAATATCACCATCAATGCTCGTGATCGTGTCAAAATTGATGGTGTCGTCAAAGGTGTAACTGTTGGTACTGGTCAAATTATTGATATACTTAGTAATATAGCTAGTTCCTTGCTAGATGGTGAAGGTAAAGGAGGTGACATCGAAATAACAACCGGGTCATTTTTTATCACCAACGGTGCATTCATTTCTGGAGATACAGCTGGACAGGGAAATGGAGGCAATATCACCATCAACGCCCGCGATACAGTAACTTTGGATGGTGGAGAAAATAGTTTATTTGCTTTGGTAAGCACTAGTACGGCAAACAATAGCGTGGGTAGCGCTGGGGATATCCGCATCAACGCCAGAGAATTATTTCTAAAAAATGGTGGTATACTCACCGCTTATAGTAGTGGTCAAGGGAATGGTGGTAATATCTTTATCGATACACGCGATGCTGTAATTATCGATGGTATTACTGGTAAAAAGACGACTGGCGTTTCTAGTTCTTTGTTCGGAGGTGCTGGCAAAGGTGGGGATATTCAAATAACAACCAATTCCTTAACACTAAGCAACGGCGCAATACTTCTTGCTAGCAGTTTCGGTAAAGGTAATGCGGGTGACATTATAGTTAATGCTGACGATGCTGTTGGCATTGATGGTGTCGGTAGTAATGGAAGTTCAAGCGGTGTTTTTACTACCTTCCAAGGTGAAGATGAAGGTAGGGGAGGCAATATTAAGCTGACAACAGCTTCTTTATTTTTAACCAATGGGGGAATAGTCAATGCTGGTACTTATTCTAGAGGCAATGGGGGTAATATCACCATTGATGCACGCGATCGCATTTTAATCGACGGTATTAGCACTACAGGTTTTTCTAGCGGTGTTTTTAGCACAGTTAATTCAGCAGCTGTAGGCAATGGAGGCAATATTAACCTGACAACAGATTCTTTATTTTTAAATAACGGGGGAATCAGTTCCAGCAGCTTTGGGCAAGGGAAAGCTGGAGATATTAATATTAATTCTGGTTCCACAACACTTGACAACCAAGCAGCTATTGCAGCAATAACCAACTCTGGTGATGGTGGAAATATCAATTTAACTGTCAACGATCTTTTACTATTGCGTGGCGGTAGCCAAATTTCGACCACCGCAGGTACAGCGCAATTAGGTGGCAATGGTGGTAACATCAATATCAATTCAAAATATATCATTGCTATCCCCGAAGAAAACAGCGATATCACAGCCAATGCTTTTACAGGAATCGGTGGAAAGGTTGAAATTAATTCTCAAGGTATTTTCGGTATTGAGTCACGCCCAAAACCAACCGAGAAAAGTGATATTACTGCAAGTTCTGAACTTGGCGTTGCTGGTGTAATCAACATTAACGCACCCGATACCAGTTCCATCAAAAATAGCTTCACCGAATTACCTCCAGTCATCGACACCAACGCACTCATTGCCAATAGTTGCATTTCTCGCGGTACTAAGCGGCAAGAAAACTCTTTTACTATTACTGGTTCTGGTGCTTTGACTACTAATCGTCCTGGTGTTTTGGTTTCTAACTATACAACTGGTGAGGTAAGAGGTGTAGAAACTACATCCCGTCCCTGGAAGAAAGGCGATCCGATTATCGAACCAACTGGTCTATATCGGCTGAATAATGGGCAGTTACTATTGAGTCGGGAATGTTCTAATTAACCTGAGTTCAAGTCTGTTCCTCTCTATCAATGAGAGGTTAAGGCTATGGTGTCTGTGAAAAAATGGTTTACCGACACCTATGCCGATTGCATCACCAATCCTTGAGGTGCAGCAAGATAGGGCAGGCATCGTATGGGAAAACGAAGGAGCATTTTCTACACCCGAAAAGTAAATTGGTTTATTGTGATCGCAACTTTCTCACCCCATCCATTCAGTCCAATGCAGCGCATCTGTCACCAATTGAGCAAACTTGTCAGAGTCAAGATCCTCAAACTTCAAACTCCAGCATCACACCCAACCGCTCATCAAGCGTTAGGGTACTGAGTAATTCCTTAACCTTGTCAACTCCATCCTCCACCCGCTCAATCGCTAATCGAGCGTAATATTTAACCCGCTCCAATACTTCTCGCTTTGTGCATTGTCTATCGTTATAACAATTTATGCCGAATGCTAGATGTTAACTATGAAAATTTCTGAAAAAGTGACAGAAGCTCTGGAAAAAATTAAGTCAGTTAGTTGGGATAGAATTATTGAGAAACATGAAGTTCCAGAAAGCTTGGAATAGGTTTTCAGATATGAAGAACATGCACACTTATGGGAAAAATCTATTCATAAATTGTAGAAACGCTTTAATTGCCTGTAATTGAGTTGTATTAAGCAACTCCAAGTGAGGATGATAATAACCCCCTCTATTTTTTATGGTATAGATTGTGTTATCTAGAGTGTCGGAGTTAGAAGTTTTGTAGTGTTTTAAGCACCAAATTATGTAAGCGGGAATGTAGTAGCGAAATCCTTTTGCATCAAAAAAAGGAAAGACATCAGAGAAATATTCAATCCACTCATCTGGTATATCCTGCCATTGGCTTTCACTATCTAATTTTCTGGCTTTCTGAGCATCTGCATAGTCATCTAGCGCTCTGGCTTCATGTAATGTAATTCCGTCTGAGCGCTTAACACCATCAAAAGCGGCGGTAATTTGTTCAATTAAGGCTAGCCTAGTATTTTCCTCTAAAGTATCAAGAGTTTGCCAATTGCTATCTCGCACATCCAAAACTGTTGTCGAACGAACAATATCTAGCCATTCCTGCTCACAAGCTCCAAAGGCAATATAATTTCTTTGTGCTTGGCGAAGAGATACCTGATTAGATCCCACCCAGCTAAATCCATAGGAATCTATTGTCTCGCTATCATCTGACCAAAAACAAATAGGACAAATAAGATATGTTCCAGGTGGCTTGGCGTTCAGAGTTTTATAACCACAACAGGGACAAGGATAGAGTTCTTCAGTATCCATATTTTGATTCAAATCACTTCAATAGCTTCAGAAAAGTGTTTCCTTTGATACCTAAAAATATCCTCCGTAAACTAAGCTGAAGAACAAATACATAAGTAGAAACAACTTCAGGATGTACCGTTTCGGAAAAAGGGACTTTAAGAAATTGCCAATAATTTTCTCCCTTGTTTAAATGGACTGGGGTCTACGAAGAGCGATCGCACTCTCAATCAGGCGATCGCTGCCTTTGCTTGGTCAGGCTTCAAGGCTTTTACCATGCCAACCGCCGATATCTTCTAAATCTGCAACACCCTTGCCCTTCTTTGTACGAGCCACAATCACTGTGGGCCAGTTGAGGTTATCGATAACTGCGGTTGTATGTAACGCCCAATTTCTTCTAGGTTGTGACCGTCGATTTCAATCGCCCTTTAGGAGGAAGTTTTTATAACCAAGCAACAGTTTTCCGAAATCGCCAGCACCTAAGTGGTAGTAATTATCAGAGTGCCTACCCAATACGGTTCGGATAAGCATTTTTCACTTTCCTTGTGGTCTGGGTAAGGGGTAAAAGGGAAAGGATGTATTTAAAATATGAGTCCCTTTTCAATACTGCTCGGTTTTTGCATTTTCAACTTGGAATTTGGTTTTGGGAAAAGGTTAAAGGTTTTTTCTTTCCCCTTTCCCCTTCCCTTTTTCCCCAAAACCCGATAAGTATTGAGTCCCTTTCCCCTTTAACCGAACCGTATTGAGTGCCTAAAAAACCATCGCTCGATATTTACCCAAAAGACTTATCTGCACTGCCTCGTGCTATTTTTTAGTTCCGTCGAACTCACGTTAATGTTGATTTTATAAACACCCTCTAAGATGGGTGAAGCAATCGGTTAACGCAAAAATTAGGGCTTGGGAAACCTTCAAAATGACATGAATCTACATACCATGAAAATTCCGGCTTTAGCTATTATCCGAAAGCTTGCATTCTATTTACTTCCATTGATGAATTTGAGTGGCTTTAAACGTGCGTTCATCAAACTATCACAATATTTAGAGAATATAATTTGTATTTTATTCAATCCCATTAATGAATTTGATTGGCTTTAAACGTGCGTTCATCAAACTGTCACAATATTTGGAAAATACTTTCAGTATAATTCCATACTTTAACTAGATAGTTTATTGTCATCTAAAGCTTTTTTTCCTGATTTTCTCAAAAAATGCTTATTTACAAAGGGTAAATTATCCCATATTTTTATGCTCAAAGCTTGAGTATAGCTATCTACTAATTTAGAAAGAGTTTTTACTATGAACAGCGCTTATATCAACAGTATCATGCAAAGTTGACTTGCCAGACTACTAGCAGTGTCTCCATTACGGAATACCTGTTAAAGGCAGTGTATATACAGTGAAATCCGTTGTTTCTTAGCTTTGGTTTTTTTAGTTTTGCTTAAGACCACTTAGCGATTTTGGATGTCCTTAAATAGTTAAAGATTATGAATTTTTTCAATAAGTTATTCGGTGCAGGAGAATCAGATAATAAGAGAGAGTTTCAGACTTTAATTGAGCAGAGTATGGAGGAGTTGCGATTAAAAACAGAAGCTCACAATAGTGCTTGGCGGCTGGGTGAGTCGAGTTGGGACATAGATCAAGACGCTGGTACAGTTGTTTTTACCCGTCCAGATGGGATCATTGCCAGATGTTCAGTACAGATTATCGGCACTTACAACACAATAGACAGCAGTTGGTTGTGGGGTTGGAACCATCCATCTGTTGTGCCTGCATTACAGTTACACGCACATAAAATCCGAACCTATGGAGAGAAGCATGGTATTGAATATCTGACTACCCAAAAGATTGTTTGCACAGAAAACCAAGCTTGGGAGTTTACAGCCCTAGCCTGCAAGCTATGTGAAGCAGAAGGTGCATATCGAGGTTCAACAGGTTCAACTCTCGTTTTTATCACGTTTAATCATGTGACATTAAGCCAGTTGGAGAGCGAGCCAAGCCTGACTCAATCAATAGCAGCAAGAGTTAATTCTCGTGAGGCAGCAATTGCGGCACACCTTGCTGGAGAGTTAGAGAAAGTTTATCTCTTCCCAATTGAGTTCGGTGGCATTGATGATGAAGTTAACATTGTTTACGTCTCATCACTTGCGGCAGCAGAAAAGAAGGCTTTTGACGTAGAGGTAGGTCGGCTGTTAGAACAAGGCAAAGTAGGCAACTATGAGGCTTGCCCCGAATATGATGACCAGAGTTTTATTCCATCTAGAATAGTAGTAAAAGCATCTGGTTCTCAATTAATTCAAAAAACCATTGAAGTAACGAGAATAAATTAGGATAATTTTCGCTGAATATGAGTGTATTTGTACTATTTCAGGCTACGTGCTGTTTCCTTAGTTGAACTGATGCTAAACAACTGGATTCGGGAGTAGGCGATCGCTGGTTTGGTATCTTGGACTAATGACTTCCACCATTTCAGGAGTTCGGGAGTTGGCGCGAACTCCTGAAATGGTGCTTACCCTTCCAATTTTGGGGAGGGTACAGTGGGATTGAGATGCCCTCGCCTATAAATTGTCCACTGTAAGTATGAGGTGTAAATTGTTATAATCACACCTTCTCCAAATCGTAATCAGTTACCCGCGCTTCGGGAATCTCTAGAGGTAATAAACCTCGCCACCTTTTTCCGATATAGCAGGGGACATCCACTTGATGTTGTAGAACCAGCAATCGTTAATCAGTTTAATACCTTGGACTATGCGGATCGGTGGCTCATCACCGTGAAATCGAAACTCGACCAACTCACCCAAGCGAAACACAGGTTTTTCTTGGGGTAGCGATCGCAAATTACCTGTACCAATAAGTTCACTACCCCAGACAGTAATATTGTCATTGCAAGTATTAATTTCGTATTTCCAGCCTTGCAGCGACCATTCGACACCACAGCAGTAACCGAATGCTTTGACTCTTTTGACGTACACCCGTTCAAGCAAACTTACTAGCAACGGCGGGATTTGTTGACCCCAAGGTGGGGAGATGTACCAGCACTGTTCTAAGTTTTGAACAAGGTTAGTCATACAGTCACTCCTAATAAATTGCTCTGTGCAGATATAAATAGTTGTGTTGCGAAACTGGGAGGGACAGAATAGCCGATGATTGACCCCGCCGTAGCAGTCTCGTTGGGAAACTCGTACCAACTGGGAAACCCTTGCAAGATTGCAGCCCCCTCAATAGACAAAGACTTGACCGTACCATCAGCCAACCAGATATCAGCGAACTTACTACGGTTGCAGCCTTTGTGGTCGGTGAAGTGTGAGCGCAGAATGGTGTTGCAAGGTAAATGCCCAGGCTTGTACTTCAGTCCGTTGCGCCCTCCAACTCTCTCTAGTAGCAATGGCGTTGGTTCGTTAGTTGCCAGAAATTGTTCTACCGCTTGCCGTTGTTTGGGGAGTAATTGGGAATCGGTCATGCTGGGGATTAGATGAGCGATCGCCTCATACCAACCGCAAGGTGTAGTTCCCGAAGGTAAAGCAACGCGACAACCTCTACTGGCAATCAGAACTAACCGCCGCCGCGCCTGGGGCAGTCCAAAATCAGCCATGTTGACGACGCTGTAATCGACCGAGTACCCCTCCTGCTCCAAAGCTGACAGAATGATACTGAAACTCTGACTGTTCTGATAACGCGGCACATTCTCCAGCGTAAACACCTGTGGCTGCAACTGTCGGATGGTTTCTGCCACAGCGATCGCTGCACTCAAATCGTCAGCCGTTTCAATCCCAATACCTGCTTTGGCTGTGTGGGCTTGGCTGAAGTTGGCGCACACTGGGGAGGCGTGGAGGTAATCGGGGCGGCGCGGAAAACCGAGAAATCCTAACCGTGCTACTTCTTGAACTGTTAGTTGGATTATTCTACACCCGTATTCACTGAAATTGCGGTGATGGGTTTTGGCGATCGCCCGACTCAGTTCTGGTTTGGTGGGGTCGAATTCCACCGCAATGACTGGACGAATCCCGGCTTCAACCATCCCCGCTTCAATTCCGCCGCCACCAGCGAACAGTACTACAGCGATCGGGGCATCATTTGGCAAAACTGGTTTTATTTTTGTATTATCAAAATTTTTGCAGACATCTAATTTTGGTAATGTTTTTTTGGTTTTCGCTTTTTTGATAAAGGCGATGATATTCTCTCGCGTTGCCCTCTCTTGTTGCAGTGTCCGAATCAT